>NZ_JBBYXL010000013.1 GCF_039655865.1 Prosthecobacter sp. SYSU 5D2
CCAGCATCGTCACGACGCAAGGATGTAATAAGGTCTGCAAAGCGTGTCTTGTATTCAAGTGACTCGCGGGGGAACAACTCAGCATTGAAGCTGTCGAAATCATCGACCTCATCTTTGTAGAGTTTGCGTGCACCTACGGGGGACAGCAGATCCACTTGCGGAAAGGCTTCTCGAAGTCCATTAATGATGGAAGCCCGACACCATGTGTAAACCTCATTGACAGACACTGGAGCTTCATTCAAATCGAGTCGAACCCACGTTGTGGCAGCCACAAGTTCTGGGGCCAGCGCTACGTTCTGCAAGTAGTCCACGAATGTGGATTTCCCTGATCCTACGGCTCCGATAAGTAGGAGAACTTTGTTGCGCAATTCGTTGGGTTGAGACAGGCGAGAAGTTATTTCCTTTGGTGTACCAGTGTCTTCAATGAGCTGGGCCTGAGTTACGACGGGCGGGGCCGATGAACGAATCAAACTGTCAATCTCGTCGACGTATCGGGTTCTTCTTCGCGATGGCACGTAAGCATCCTCGACAATTTTTTTGCGATCTTCCCAGCTACTAGGGTTGAATAAATTCTGGAATCGAGATGTAAGTAAGCGTCCGAATTGATTATATTCGATTTGTTCATTACGAGCGGAAGTGCCACCAATCAGATTCAGCGGTCGTTCGAACTTTCGGGGTTTCAAACGCGCGTGAATCTCACCAGCACATTGCATTAGCATTTTGCAAGCAAGTGCAGTAACTATTGCAGCAAAGCTTTCCGTACCTGCGTGGGCATCTTGCAGGGAAAATGATTGAATGACTTCATCACTGTCGCTTTTCCGAAGCTCGGTCACCATGCCGTTCGATACGAGGCAAAAAATGCAGGGATTGATCCCCGAAGGATAGCAACTATTGATTTCGCCTGCATACAACCGGGCTTCGCGGGCGGCTTCTATCAAATCTGCAACATCAGGGGCTTTCGCCTCCACCACGAGCACAGGCAATCCATAGAATACGACAAGGTAGTCGGGGTAATAAAGTTTGGCAGAGGTGCCTTTCCCGATGCTGAAGGCCCGAATATTGGCCTTGGTAAAGATGCATGTGGGTGGAATTGTCAGGCCAAAGGGTTGGGCATTTGACAGAAAGGGGGCGAGGAATTTCTGCTCCACATCGCTCTCTGATTCAAGCCCGTCGGCAGTGGACGGGAGCGGAATGATCGACTGGTTCGTCATAATTTAGGTTGAAGTCTCAGCGCAATGGAGTTCAATACAGGCCCATGTAAACACCACTTGGCCATACCAAGGAGCAATTAATGTATCGCTGTGACAGCCCGACTTCGGTCGGGCTGTCCTTTTTTGGTTTTTCCGCCATAGTCGCATTTTTCAATCGGGTGGGTTGCCCAGCAGGGATTATTCGTTCACTAGCCCTTAATTCATACTCGTTTCGCGAAATCTTGTTCACGTTGAATCCGTTTCAAGACACCACAATAACACGGATCGTTGTACAGTAACTCGCTGTTGGCCAGAACAAAGTCCTCAAAATTAAGAAATTATTTCAATAATATTTTGGTTATTTTGTCTAGCAAGACGAAATTTTTAAGCCTTTTGGATCTTGCAGAGATGCACTCCTCCTCAATCCTTTGACCAAAGCCACACCATATATCAAACCTAAGCCGAGAACAGCGCCCCTTCCCAGAGTGTCAGTTCGTGCCCGGTCCTCAGGAATTGCGGTCCGTGCGGCGCACGCCCGGCCATACTTGCTCACGATGGCGTCGTCGAACTCCCAACCCCCGCAAACACCCGGTTGATTCAGGGGTTTCCCGTTCTAGATTTATGTCCGGCTCTCCCGGAGCATCCCGATGTCCGAACATAAAGCGTCTAACAACTGGTCCCTGGCCCTGGTGGCCCTGGGTGTGGTCTTTGGGGACATTGGCACCAGCCCCCTGTATGCCCTGAGGGAAAGCCTGGACCATGCCGGATACGATCCGGCTGTGCACGGGGTGGAGATGGTCTATGGACCCATCTCGCTGATGTTCTGGTCCCTGACCATCATGGTCTCCATCAAGTACCTGAGCCTGCTCAGCTATGCCACCGCCCAGGGCGAGGGCGGCATGTTTGCCCTGCTTTCCCTGCTGCGCTCCAAGAAGGAGGCCCTGTCACCCAGAAGCAAAGGCGTGGTGCTCATGGTGGTGCTGTTTGGGGCGTCCCTGCTCTACGGAGATGGCATGATCACCCCCGCCATCTCGGTGCTGTCGGCGGTGGAGGGCCTGAAGCAGCTCAATCCGGAATTCAGCCACTGGGTGGTGCCCATCGCCGTGGGCATTCTTATGGGCCTGTTCATGGTGCAGAAGCATGGTACCGCGAAGATCGGCGTGGCCTTTGGGCCGCTGATGATTGTGTGGTTCTTTGCACTGGGCGGGCTGGGTTTATACCGCTTCCTGGAGCACCCGGAAGTGATCCAGTCCCTCTCCCCGCACTGGGGCATCCTCTATCTGTGGGACCATGGGTATCACGGCATTGTCATCATGGGCATGGTGCTGCTGGCGGTGACCGGCTGTGAGGCGCTGTATGCGGACATCGGCCACTTTGGGCACAAGCCGCTCCAGCGTGCCTGGTTCGTCCTGGTCTGGCCGGCGCTGACGCTGAACTACCTCGGCCAGGGTGCCCTGGTGGTGCATGATCCTGCCGCCCTAGAGCATCCTTTTTTCCACCTGGTGCCGCAGGGCCTGCTGGTGCCCATGATCATCCTGGCCACCGGGGCCACCATCATCGCCTCCCAGGCCATGATCACCGGCGTCTTCTCCCTGACCCAGCAGGCCGTGCAGCTCGGTTACCTGCCGCGTTTGAGGATCGTCCATACCAACCCCGATGTGCGCGGCCAGATCTACATGCCGCAGGTGAACTTCATCCTCATGGCGGCCTGCATCGCCCTCGTCATCGGCTTCCAGACCTCCAGTGCGCTGGCCTCTGCTTATGGCCTTTCCGTTTCCTTGGAGATGCTGCTGACGAGCATCTTGTTCTTCTTTGTCTCGCGCCGCATTTGGGGCTGGCCTTTCTGGAAGGCCTTTCTCCCGGTCATGGTCTTTGTCACCATCGAGGCCGGGTATGTGGCCGGCAGTCTGGTGAAGTTTATGCAGGGCGCCTGGTTCCCGCTGGCGATGGCTGCGGTCATCTGGATCATCATGAAAACCTGGATGGACGGGCGGGCGGTGCTCTTCCAGGCCATGCAGCGTGGCCGGCTGCCGGTGAGCTTCCTGATCGAAGAGATCCAAAAGGACCGCATCATCCGCGTGCCGGGCACCGCTGTGTTCATGTCCGCCAGTGCGGACGGTCTGCCGCTGGCGCTGCTGCATCACTTGAAGCATAACAAAGCCCTGCACAAACAGGTGGTCCTGCTGACCGTGAAGTTTGAAGACGTCGCCCATGTGGGCCAGGAGGCCCGTCATGAGATCGAGCAGCACTGCGATGAATTCTACCGCGTGGTGTTGCGCTACGGCTTTGCGGAATCGCCGCGAGTGTTTGACGACCTCTGCGACGCCCTCACTGAAAAAACCAAGCTCAAGCGCGGGGCCGTCACCTTTTATCAAAGCCGGGAGATCCTCCTCACCAACGGCCCCGGCAAGATGGCCCGCTGGCGGAAGAACCTCTTCGTCACCCTCAGCCGCATGTCCCGCCCGGCGACAGGATACTTTGAGCTGCCGCCACGCCAGGTCTGCGAGCTGGGCATCCAGCTCGAGGTGTGAGGGCCGGGTTAACCTAAAGTGTAACAATGGACAAGGACCTCCTGGAAAAGCTGAGGAAGATCGAGCGTCTGTACGCAGGCGCTACTACGGCAGGCGAGAAGGAGGCGGCTGCGGATGCCATGGCACGCATCACCCGCCGGCTCCAGGAAACGGTGCGCACCGAGGCCGCCATCGAATACAAGTTCACCCTCACGGATGCCTGGTCCAAGAAGCTCTTCATCGCCCTGCTGCGGCGGTATTCCCTGCGGCCCTACAGGTATGCGCGGCAGAGACGCACCACCGTCATGGTGCGCGTGCCGCGCAGTTTTGTGGACCAGACCTTGTGGCCGGAGTTTCTGGAGCTGAGTGCGGTGCTAAAGAACTATCTGGACGAGATGACCGAGCAGGTGATCCGCCAGGGAATTCATGAAGATGCTGCTGAAGAAGACGTGGTTAGCGGCGAGTATTTGGACTGATACTATTCCCAGGATGGGGGAGGAAAAAGGACGTTAAAATCCCCTTTGACGCCCCAAGCATTCTGTAATTATTTCCCCTCCCCCCAATCCATGCGTCAAAAAACCTCTGATCTGCGTTACTTGTACGCTTCCATCATCCTGCATGTGCGAAGCGGCACAGCGACCTCCCGGACCACCCTGGCCAGCACCCTGGGGATCTCGGCTTCGACGGTGGGGATCTATGTGGACCAGCTTTTGGCCACGGGGCATCTGACCGAAACAGGCCTGGAGCATGGCAGCATGGGAAGGCCTAAGCGGATGCTTAGGACAAGTGCCGTGCCAGGCTGGTTTGCGGGGGTGGAGTTCACGGCCAACCGAGTGCAACTGACCGGCGTGGACTTTGCTGGAATGGCCATGGGTGCCATGGAAATTCCTTTGCCCAACAAGCCCGCAGCACCCGAAATCCAGCACCTGATTTTCGATGCTCTCAAACACATGATCCATGAGCAGCCGCTCCGCTTGCTGGGCATCGGCGTGGGAGCACCCGGTCTGGTCAATACCGGGACCGGCGTCTGTTTGAGGTTTGACTTCATTCCCGGCTGGGAAAACATCCCCCTTCGGGACAGCCTGTATCATCGCTTTGGCGTGCCGGTGAGGGTGGAAAACAGCCTGCGGGCGATCGCGCTGGCCGAGCGGTGGTTTGGCAGCCACCAGAAGGAGAAGGACTACCTCATTGTCGCTGCCCGCAGCGGGTTTGGAATCGCCTCCGTGCAAGGTGGCCAGTTGATGCACGGGGCCAATCATGCTGCGGGCGAGATTGGCTTGTGGCCATGGGAGACGGCCGGGGAAGGCGCGGCCCAGGAGCTGCATCACAGCCTGAGCGCCCCCATGGTGTACCGGCGGCTGGCCGGCCTGAGCGAGACCGCCCCGGTGCCCAAGGACCTGTACACGGCCCTGTTCAGCCTGGCCCACGAAAGAGGTGAGCGCTGGGACAGGGTGGCAGAAGATTTCGGCCGGGTGCTGGCCTGCGTGCAACTGCTGCTGGATCCGCGCCTGTGCCTGCTGCACGGACCCTTGACCGCGCTGGGAGAGCCCTTCTGCCGCGCCATCATGAAGGCGGCGCTGCGCATCGCGCCGGCTTTGAACGACATTCCCCTGATCCTGAACTGCACGCAACTGGGTGACGAAGCCGGGGCACTGGGAGCAGCCAGCCTGGCGATGGAAGACTGGTCGCCTAACCACATTTAACACCTTTTAGCGGCCTAACAAACCGCCCCCGATTCCTTCCAGCAGCCTGACTCCGGTCTCCACGGCCTTGCCTGTCGTATCGGTGGCCTCTTTGATCACACCGCCCGGGAGCACTGCGGCTTCCTTGCCCAGAACTGGGGTCAGCAAAAGCTCGCTGCCCTGGCCGACGATCTGGCCGGCACCGTCCAGCACCGCCTTGCCTGCCGCAGCGGCCAGGCGGGCGCTCAGGTCCTCCTGGGGTGACTGCATGCTGCCGGTGATGCGCAAGGATGTCCATAACATGCCGGCAGGGCCTGTGGGGTGGGTGCTGGTAAAGACATGCTGCTGCGCGCCGGGGATCCACTTCAGGGTTTCCGGCGTCACGCCTAACAAAAAGTGACCTTCGATCTGGTCACCCTCGACGAGCAGGTTTCCGTCCAGGTATAACAAACCGTTGGATTGGAGGATAACTTTGTCAAACTGGCGGCGGCTACCGTTGACTGTGACTTCAGAGGTGGCGACATCCAGCACAATGCGCTTAAAGCGCTCCACGCCGGTATAACTGGCAAGTTCGTCAAGAATGGGAAGGGCGGTGAGCACGCCTTCACGCAATTCCAGCCGGCCCGAGACCACAGGCGCGGAAAGGCTGCTGCCACGGGCTTTCAGGTCGGCGTCCAGTTTGCCGCTGAGGCGGATGCGCCAGTCCTCCGTCAGGCATTCGCGCAGGGGGATGCCGGTGATACTGGCGCTGCCTTCCCAGGTGCCGTCCAGGGGGCGCAGGTGGCCGCGCGCGGTGATCTCGCCCGCCTCCAGCCAGGTCAGCGTGGCCTCTTTCAGATGCAAGTCATCGCGGCTGACCCGCACGGAGGCCCGGCTGAGGTTCAGCTTCATGGGGACCGTCTGCGCCGGGAGCATGATGGGCGTCTCGACAATGCCGCCCTCCACCACGCCTTGCAGGGAGGTCTCCCCCTGCTGCCAGGTGCTGAGGCGAACCCCCGCATCCCGCAGGTTCCACGGTCCGGGATGAAGCAATGTGAAACGGTCCACGCGGATGCCATCCACCTCTGCCTCGGTGGGCAGATACCGGCGCAGCCAGGCGGGGATGCCGCTGTCCGCAGCTTCAATCTGGACTTCCGGCGGCGGGGTGGATGCCCTGGCCGGGGCGGGCGCTGCGCCCACGGCCTGAGGCAGATGCTCGACAGTGATGGAATCCACGCCGGTGCCGACGGTGCGCCATTTGCCCTGGCGGAAGGCGTTCCAGTCCAGCGTGGTGTGGAAGCCGTTCAGGCGGGCCTGCCAGCCGGTGGCGGTGCTCAGGCCGGCTTCCGTGGCGGTGACTTCGTCGCCCGTCCAGCGCAGAGGGGAGAGGGTGACCTGCGCCTGCATCTGGCGCCCAAAGGCCTGCTCCATCCGGCTGCGAAAGGCCTCCTCCTGGAGGTAGCCGCGCACCCAGTTCATCACCAGCATGGGCATCAGCAATATCAGCACGATGCCCGTCACCACCAGACCGGCAGCTGCGAACAGCCAGCGGGAGCTTTTGCCTGAACGACGACGGGTGCGCTTGCTCATATGGCCAGCATAACTGCCTAGAATGCCGGTGAACGCAAAAAAATGTTCACCCGGAGAGACTTTATCTTGCCACGCGGTTCTCCATACCCGGTATAACAACCGCGTATGCTTGAATCCATCAACATCGGTCTTGAAGTGGATGCCCCTCCTGGCTCGGAGGCGGAAAGCCTGCACCTTTTGCGCGAGGTCAGCTTCAGCCTGCCGCAGGGTCATTTGATGGCGATCGTCGGCCCATCCGGCTGTGGCAAGACGACGCTGCTGAAGGTCATCGCGGGCATTCTTGAGCAGAGTGATGGCGTGCTGAAGTGGGAGAACCGAGACCTCAAGGAGGAGGAGGATTTGCATCCAGGGGAGCTGGGTTATGTGCCGCAGTTCAGCGTCGCGCATGATCTGCTGACAGTGGAGGAATGCGTGGTCAGCAGCATGTCCTTGCGCACGCAGCTTCCGGGATCAGATGACTTTGAAACCAAGCTGGACCACATCCTGGCCGTCACGGGCCTGACGGAGCTGGCGGACCGGCGGGTGAAGGTGCTCTCCGGCGGCCAGAAGCGGCGGCTGGGCCTGGCGTTGGAGCTCGTCACCAATCCCTGCCTGCTGCTGTGCGATGAGGTGACCAGCGGCCTGGACCCGAAGTCCGAACATGAGATCACTTCGCTGCTGCGCGTGCTGGCGCAGGAAAACAAACGCCGGGTGGTGATCAATGTCACCCACAGCCTGGCCAGCCTGGAGGCCTTCGACAGCGTGCTGGTCATGTATCAGGGGCGGCTCGTTTACCATGGCCCGCCGAAGCTGCTCACTCATTACTTTACCGTGGAGCATCCTGAAGATGTCTATCTGCGCCTGACCCAGCGCGAGGCCCAGGAGTGGCATGAATCCTGGCAGAAAAAGCGCAGCTATTACGAGCAGATGCTGATGGAAAAGAAGGACATGCCAGAGTTCGGGCCCAAGAAGGAAATTCTGCGGGAGTCCGGCGCCGGGGAGCCGGAGGACACAGATTCCGACGGGGACAAGCCGCACCCGCTGGCTTCTGAGGAGCTGCCGGGCCTCTTCAGCCAGGTCTTCACCCTGCTGTCGCGGCGCTGGACGATCTTCCGGCGGGACAAGGGCCAGGTGTGGCTGCATCTGGCCATGCTCTTTGGCTTTCCGCTGCTGGTGGTCATCTTTGCGCTGGATGGCATCGCCCCGCTGAAGCAGCTCAACCAGCGGCAGGATGGAGATATCGTCTATGAGATGCAAAGGCAGGCCGAGCATCAGCTCGAGCAGCTCCAGGCCGGGGGCATCGTCAGCGGGCTCATCATGCTGCAGGTGGTGTTGGTCACGCTGATGGCCAGCAACAACGCCGCGCGCGAGATCTCCGGTGAACGGCTGATTTTGGAACGCGAGAAACTGGGAGGGCTCAGCACGCTGGCCTATCTCATCAGCAAGGTGCTTTTCCTGGGGGTCTTTGTGCTGGCGCAAAGCCTGTGGATGGGGCTGTTTGTGGACATGGTCGTCGGTGGCCTGCCAGGGGATCTGCTGGTGAAGCTGGTCCTTTTGGTCCTGGCCTCCGCCGCGATGACGAGCATCTGCCTGGGCATCAGCGCCCTGAGCCGCAGCCCGGAAAAAGCCACCATCCTCAGTATCTACCTGGTCGGTTTCCAACTGCCCCTTTCCGGCGCGGTGCTCACGCTGCCAAGCTGGCTGGAAGGCGCGGTGAATCCCTTCATCGCCGCCTTCTGGGCCTGGTCCGGCAGCCTGCGCAGCCTCAGTGACACCGCCTTTTACGACGCCGTGAAAAAAGTCACCGACACCTCCCTGGTCTCGGCGGAGCTCGCCGCCTTTGTGCTTCTGGCGCATGTGGTCATCGGCCTGTGTATGGCCTATGTGGGCAGCAAGAACAGCCAGTGGGAGTAGAATGACGAATGTTTGTAACGACTCAGGCAGGAGGTGGCAAGTCTGTGAATATGCTGGGCTCTTTTGTCGCCCCTTTGGGGCTGGTACAGTCCGGTTGCTTTATGGGAAGCAACTTGTCTGGGCGTCCAAACCGGCCATCATCTCCTGGATCCGCCCCCGGTTGACCTCGTTCAACCAGATGGCGGCCTGGGCGCGAAACTGGGGCGTGCCGCAGATTTTAAAGGCTCCCGTCGCCCGATCCAGGTGGACATGATCCGATTTGGAGAAAACGATGCCGTCCCACATCAAGACTTCTTTTAATGACGTGGTGTTAAGTTTCCGCATCAGCCCATCCAGCTCATGGATCCTGCTGTGGTTGAGCCCCTGGGTCTGGCAGCGGCTTTCACACGCCTGAAGAAGCATCAATGCCAAAATCTTGAGGACGACGAGTCTCGACATGCGGTTAGGGGTCGTTGCCCTTCCTATGGCTTTCAATGGGAAAAAGGCGGACCCCTTCAATATCCTGCATGAGCATACATCCATGGAGCCTGCCTGTTCCTATTCAGAAGCAGAATGAATGCGCTCCCTTTTCTGTCCAGGCTTTGGATGATGGTCTTGCTGCCCGCTTTGATGCTCACGACAGCCCTTCTAGGAGCGGAGCCCTCTCCGGTCGTCATTGACCCTTTCGAGGCAGAAGCGAAAACGAAAGAGGTCTTGGCGGAGTTCAACGGTTCGCTGGAGGAAGCCACCATCATCACCATTGAATGGGAAGATGTGATCATCCAGATCACGCTTCCACCGGAAGTGTAGCAGAGCCTGTCAAAAGCCCCGGTCCCTGCGCACATCGGTAAGCCTCCAGGCCTGACGCACTGCAGCCGTACATTTTATTTGGCAAGACGGGCGCTGATCCGTTCCATCTGGCGGCGGTGGAGGCGCATGTGGAAGGCAGACATGAAGTGCCAGTGAGCAGCAGTGAGGGGGCCGAACCAGGGATGGGGGAATTTGAGGCGAGTTTGGAGGGCGGGGGCGGGGTGGGAGGCGACGGTTTCGCTGAGCTGGTGACAGGCCTGGTCGAAGGTGGCGATGACGTCCGGGGTGACGTGGGGGCTGGGCTTGACGGCGGCGGTGCTGGCGGCACGAGCGGGCAGGCGGTCCTGCAGGAGGCTGGCAATCACCTGGGCGATCTGGACGTTGACGATGCGGAGGTGGTCCAGAACCATGAGCAGGGACCAATATCGGCTGCTGTCCTCCAGGCCGGGCAGGCGCTGGATGAGCACGGGCTGGGCGAGGTGGGCGGCGGGGGTGCGGTGAATGAGGGCAAGGATGGCGGCCTGCTCCTGAACGAAGGTGACGGCAGCAGCGGCTGACGAGGTGCGGCGGGCCTGCCAGCGGAAGATGAGCCTGGCGAAGAACATCTCCAGCGGGGGCAGGCCTGCGCCGGGGGGTGCAAGATGGGGGGCGACGGCTGTGGAGGCGGGATTTGTCAGCTCATTCATACTTGCGATATGCAAGCAAGTTACTTGTTGATTGCAAGTAAAGTTTTAGGCAGGTTGGAGGATGTCTGTTGTGAAGCCGAGAAAGAAGAATGAGGAGAAGCCAGCGCAGAGCGGCGGGCGGAGGTCGCCGTGCCCGGTGGCCTGCACCCTGGACATCCTGGGAGACCGGTGGACACTGCTGGTGATCCGGGATCTGCTGCTGGGGAAGGCGCGGTTTAAGGATTTCCTGGCTTCGCCCGAGGGAATTCCGACGAATATTTTGACCGAGCGACTGAAGCGGCTCCTGGAGCACGAAGTGGTGTGCCAGGTGAGGGATGCGGGGGGATCGCGGCATCTCGCGTATGCGCTGACTGACAAGGGTACGGCGCTGCTGCCGGTGGTGCGGGCAATGAAGGACTGGGGCCTGGCGTGGGAGGAGGGGACGCGGCTGGGGCTGGTGGGGGATTAACAGGTAGCGGTTTGGATATCCTCGGGAGACTGGGGCGTGGGGAAGTGACCTGCCTTGGCGAAGCGCTGGGTGCAGGTGCCGTTGCCTCCAGAGACTCGAACCTCAACCTCCGCACCTTCGCCGATGGCGGTGCTGACGTGGTAGCAGTGGTGGCAGAAGGTGGGGTGGATTTCGCGGTTGTGGTCGCGGAGGAATTTGATGGCGGGGCAGGTGTGGACCTGGACGGTAACTTCGCTTTCGGACTCGGTGACTTCGACGTCGGCGCCGGGCTCGGCGGCAAAGAAGGCGCGCCAGTGGGCGGCGACGGCGGGGAGGCCGCCGGCCTGCCAGCGGCGGGTGACGGGGGCGTAGTAGCTGCGGCCCAGCTCTGCCCAATAACGCAGGAGGCCGTCATGGCCGAGCCGCCGCTGGATGAAGCGGAAAGTGGCGTTGACGGCGGTGTAGAAATCGGCTGCGCCGACGGGCTTGACGTCGGTGTAGGGCAGGACGCTGCCGGTTTCGGGGTCAGCCGAGGAGGGACTGGAGCTGTTCGCCATTGGATTTGAGGTGGTCGTGGATGCCCCAGAATTCATTGCCCATGGCGAGGATCTGGCAGCCGAGGTCCACGACGGTTTTGGCGTCTTCGATGTTGCCGACGGGCATGCCCCAGGCTTTGCCGGCGGCTTTGCAAACGGCGGCGAGGCGGGTGGCGGCATCGAGGATCTGGGGATCGCGGATGGAGCCGGTGCAGCCGAGGCGGAGAGAGAGATCCCCAGGACCGAGGAAGAGGGCATCCACACCGGGAATGGCGATGATGTCGGCCATGGCCTCAAGGGCCTGGGGGGTCTCAATCTGGAGGATGAGGACGGTTTCGTGGTTGCGCTGCTTAATGTAGTCGTCGCCTTTTTGGATCCAGAAGCCGGCGTCCACACCGGAGCCGTCCAGGCCGCGATCGCCTACGGGGGGGAATTTGGCGGCTTCCATGAGATGGCGGGCGCGGGCGGTATCATTGACCTGGGGGATCATGAGGGCGGCGACGCCATCCTCCAGGAGGCGGGAGATGCCGCTTTTCTCCGTGGTGGCGGGACGGAAGAGGCAGTCGATATCGGCCAGATGATGGCGGGCGACGAGCTCGGTAATCTCGCGCGGGTCCCAGACGCGGTGCTCTCCATCCACCCAGACGCCGTCGTAGCCGAAATGGGCGGCCATTTGGGGATAATAGGGAACATTGGAGCCGAGGGCACAGACGCGGGCGACCTGACCGGCATCGAGTTTCTGACGGATTTTGGATTTTCTCATGGGTGGGCGGGAGCTGGCAGAAGGGCCGTGAGCAGCGATGTCAGGAGCGCAAGGCCATCATGCGGTAGCCACCGAATACGGTCTCCTGAACGGTGATCTCCCAACCGGTTTCAATTCCTAAAAGATTTGGCAGTTCCTGGCGGCGAAACCCGGCGCGGATGCTGACCTGCATGTCATACCGGGTGATGTAGTGAAACTGGGCGAGGCTGCAAAGCAGGCGGCCAAGGAGGGTATGGATGCGGTAGCGGGCGGGCTCGGCCGCGAGGATGACTTTAGTCTCCGCCGGGATGCGTGAGCCAAGCAGGAGGAGCTGCGGGGGCTGAAAGTGATGCAGGAAAAGATTCGCAATGAGGACCTGCGAAGGCGGCAGCGGCTGGGCGAAAAGGTCCCCCTGGGTCCAGGCGGCGGCGGAGGGCCAGGTGGCCGGGCGGGGGGCGAGGTCAAAGGCGTGCAAATCCGCCTGCTGGCAAAGGCCCTGCCGGACGAGCTGGAGAGAGAGGGCGCCGTCGCCAGCGCCGATTTCCGTGATGCGCCAGCCGGGCCGGGCATGGCGGCGGAGCATGCGAGCGATCCAGCGATGGTTGCCCATGACGGCATTCACCGTGAGCAGATCCTCCCGGCTGCGCAGGGCATCCGGGTGGTCATGAGGGAGGGTTTCCAAAAGCTCCGGCTGGACGCTGCGCTGCTGCATGGGGGCAGGTCAGTTTCCGGATGCGCCGCGCAGGATCATCTTGGAGACGTTGATGCTGGAGCGGGACATGGCTTCGAGCTGTTGCAGATAGGAGTTCAGCGTCTGCCGCTGACCGGCGGTGAGGAATTCCTGGGCACGTTCCGCGACGATGCGGTGGTTGTCCTGGATCTGGCGCAGCTGCTGGGCGATGACCTCATCGGTGAGGAGGTTGGGGTCGGTGCCGGTCTGGTCATTGAGGCCGCCGACGGAAGAAGGGCTGGTGCGGACCTGGGCCATGAGAGTGAACAACCGCTGCTCCTGCTCGGGGGAGAGGGGCTCGCCCGAGGCCCCAAAGAGGCTACGACCGATGGTGTCATACTGGGTGCGCTCCGGCTGCACGGCTTCCCACTGCTGGAAGGTCTGGTAATCGCGGGGTTCGTTCAGGAATTTCTGGATGGAGGCGTTGTACACGGACTGCTGGTTCTTGGCCTCAGCGATGAGCTCCTGGCGCTGTTCAGGCGTCAGGTTGGGGTTCATGAGCTGGAGGCTGAGATCCGTGAGCGCCTTCTGACGGGCGGTGAGGAGCTGTTTAAAATTCTGCCTTTCTTCCGGGTTGAGGCCGAGGTGCTCAAAAAGCTGGGCATACCCCACCTCAATCTGCGCGGCCTGCTGCTCGTCAATGACGGCGCGCATGGCAGGCGTACGAAGCATTTCCTGAAGATTGCCCTGGCTGTCTGTCGCTGCGGTGGCCGGGGCCGGGGAGTCCGTGGCGGCGCTGCCCAGCTGGGTGGAGGCGGGCTGGGCGGCGGGTTTGCGGGCGAGCTCGGCCCGCAGCTTGGCGATGGTCTGGCGGGCCTCCTGCAGTTCCGATTCCAGCTTCACGGATCGGGGATCCACGGAAGCCGGGGTGGCCAAAAGCCAGGCCACGGCACCGATGGAGATGATGCTGACCGCGCCGAGAACGGGGATAAGGAGGTTTTTCATGCAAAAGGGGGGCTGGTACTAAACAGTCCCCTTTTTATGCACGAGCGTTCATTTTGACCAGACGAAAAATCACCGGGTCAAAGCGGCACCGACGCCAGATCAGCGGGCGGAGGGTGCCTTCAGCCGGGCGATGAGGTAATCGTAGGTCTGGGCATGCTTCACCTCCGGGGCACCGGGATAAACGAGTTCACAAGGAACGCCGACGCTCTGGAGCTTTTCCTGGAGCTTAACGCCGAAATTGGCGCTGTGAGTGGGGTCCTTCTGGTCCTGGCCCAGCGCGGGCGGCGCACCATAGGTCATGTAGATGGGGCAGTCATCGGCGGTGACGTTGGCATAAGGGGAGTATTCCTGAATCCACGGAAGGATCTCCTCACGCCCGGCCAGGAAGAGGGCGAACTGGTCTTTGCGCTTCTTGGGATCCGTGGTGATGAAACCGAAGGCGTGGCCACCATAGGTGCTGTTGGGCGTCCATTCCACCATCTGCTGGGGGTCCAGGCTGGTCTGGGCACCGCTGACGGCGGCGCACCAGAGGCGGGTGGACTCGCGGGCGATGGGGTCGCTGCTTTTCGGATCGGCCAGGTCATCATGGAAAGCCAGCCAGAGGCTGGAGCAGGCACCTGCCGAGCCGCCGGAAGCGCCGATGCGCTCCTTGTCGAGGTTCCACTCGCCGGCCTTGCTGCGGACGAACTGCAAGGCGCGGGCGGCGTCTTCCAGCGGAGCCTTGACCGGGGGCTTGATGCCTGCGGCGTGGGCCTGGGAGACATAACGATAGTTAATGGAGACGACGGAGATGCCTGCGGCAAGGTATTTATCCACCGCGATGGCGCGGTTTTTGTCACCCGCCATCCAGCCGCCGCCGTGGATGAAAAACAGCAGCGGGGTGGGCTTATCCGACTCCGCTTTCCAGAAATCCATGACCTGACGCTCATGCGTGCCATACGCGACGTTGGCCATCGTCGGGGTGGGCAACGGGGCGGTTTTAGGCTTGGCGGCAGCCTTGGGTTTGGCCGGGGCTTTCGCCGGGGTCTTGGGTTTGACGGGCTTTTCCTGGGCGGAAAGGGAAACGGTTCCGGCAAAGGCGCAGAGGACGGCTAAGGCGAGATGGGTTGGACGCATGGCAGAAATCATTAACGATGGGGCCGCTGCTGATCTTAACGCAATAAGCGGCCGCATTTGCCAGCGCCAGCATGCGTGGCTCAAGGTTTCCAATTGCCATCCAGCACACCTTTGTCAGTGACGGTGTATTTTTCCCCTTCCATGGCGACGGCCCAGGTGCGGCGTTGGAAGTGCTTTTTATAGGACCAGCCAGCCTCGTATTCCCACGAGGTGGGGCTGGTGGTCGTCATCAGGCGGATCTGGATGACGTAAACGGCGATGCCGCGCTCTGGATCCACAATGAGGTTGTCCAGATCGGAGGTAGTCAGGACGGAGGCACTGATCATGCGCAGATTCAGGTCGTCAAACCGGCGCAGAAAGGGAATGCTGGCGGGGGTGTAGTCGCGGTTGGGGACGATTTCTCCCAGGGAGATGGAGTAACTTTTCGGCACGCCTGGGTTAGGGTCCGGCAGGGTGCGGATGATCTCCCTCACGAGGGCCTCGGTGGCGTCGGTTTCATAAGTGTCCAGGCGCAGGCCTTCCCGGTCCACCGGCCCGCAGGCGGTGAGGGTGAGGAGGCAAAGGCTGGCGAGGACAAGGAGGCGTCGGGTCATGGGCAGGAGGGTCTGTGGCATGGAATACGCCGCAGGGCAACTGGCGGTGCTGACAGGTGAATGAGGAAATCCGAATGACGGAACCTGAATGGAGATGGGGTGGGGGTGAGCGGACCGGGCTTGGCAAGTGAGCGATGCTCGGTATAGGTAGCCGATGTTTGATATTCGTGAAAAGCCTCAGAACGTGGACCGTGCCTTTCTTGTCGGGGCTTATTTTGACCGCCGGAAGGTGCAGGAATCCACCGATCTGCTGGAAGAGCTGAAGGAACTGGTGGAGACGCTGGGCATCGAGGTGGTGGCGACGGAGCTGGTCTTTGCGCGGGAAATGACGGCGCGGCATCTCATCGGCAAAGGCAAGGCCAAGGAGCTGATGGACGCGGCCAAGGAAGCCGGGGCAGAGTGCATCGTCTTCGACAACGAATTCTCCCCGGCCCAGCAGCGGGCCTGGGAAAGCGAATCCGGCCTGTGCGTGATTGACCGCCATGAGGTGATTTTGGACATCTTCAACATGCGGGCGAAGACCCGCGAGGCGCGGCTGCAGGTGGAGCTGGCACGCATGGAATACTCCATCCCGCGCCTGACGCGGATGTGGGCTCACCTTGACCGTCAAGGCGGTGGTGCAGGCGGTGGTGTCGGCGGTGCTGGCGCGGCCCGTGGTGAGGGTGAAACCCAGCTCGAAGTGGACAGGCGGATGGCCTACAAAAAGCTGGACCGCGTGAAGGCGGAGCTGGAGGAGGTGAAAAAGCAGCGCGATACAATGCGCAAAGAGCGCAGCCGCGTGCCGGTTCCTCACGCCGCCATCGTTGGTTATACCAATGCGGGGAAATCCTCCCTGCTGAACAGGTTGACGGATGCGGATGCGTATGTGGAGAACCAGCTTTTCGCCACTCTGGACACGACGACGCGGCGGATGGAGTTGCCGGACGGCCAGGCCATGCTGGTGACGGATACGGTGGGTTTTGTTCGCAACCTGCCGCATGATCTGGTGCAGAGCTTCCGGGCCACCCTGGAGGAGGCTGTGCTGGCGGATTTCCTGATCCATGTAGTGGATGCCAGTTCACCCCATGCATTTAGCTTTTATCAAACCACCACCGAGGTACTGGCCGAGCTGGGCGCAGGGGACAAGCGGGTGGTCCTGGCATTGAACAAAGCCGACCTCATTGACGATGAGCGGCAGACAGAACTGCGACGCCAGTTCCCCGAAGGCATCTTCATCTCCGTGAAGACCGGCCAGGGCATGGAGGATCTTTTCCACCGCGTCCATGACATGCTGATCGACCGCGTGGTGCGGCTGGACCTCAGCATCCCCCTGGACCGAATGGACCTGGTGGCATTGGCGCATCAGGAGGGCAAGGTGCTGGCGGAAAATTACGACCGCGGCCTGGCTGAGATCCAGTGTGTGGTACCGAAACGTTTTGAGTCCCGCTTCACCAGCTTTTTGGTAAAAAAGAAAAAAGCGGGCAAAGCCGTGCCGGCGAGCTGACGCCGCCGGGACTTATTCTGGACCGCCTTGCAAAGATTGCAGGGTGATCTCCACGGATTCCGTGCCATCGCCAATCCAGAGGGCTCCGTCCTGAAGCGTGATCTGCAGGCTCATGGAGCGCTGGCACATGGCGGCGAGCTTCTGGCTCTGGTCCGCCGGGACCTGCCACACGGTGAGGTTGCGGAGACGGGTGAGCTTGCCAGCGATGCCTGCCCACCAGGTGGCGGTGCTGGAGCTGAAGCTGTAAACGGTGACGCGGGCGGCGCGGCTGCACAGACGGGTGATGCGTTTTTCATCCGGCTGGCCGACCTCGATCCAATGGACGACCAACCCGGTGAGGTCGCGCTGCCAGAGACAGGCTTCATCAGGCTCCCACATGTCTTTGCCAAATTCGAGGGTGCCCTGGTCGTTGTTGTCCGGGGCATTGAGGGCAAAGGCCAGGAGGCGGATCATCATGCGCTCATCCGTTTCCGAAGGATGGCGTGCCAGGGTGAGGTTGTGATCGCTGTACTGGTTGCGATCAATGTCGGAGATCTCGAGGCTGGCTTTGTGGATGGTGGCTTTGAGTGCCATAAGGGGCCGCCACCTTACAGCGGCTGGCGTCAGTCACAAGATGTGTCTTGGAAACGGTTTTGCAAAACCGGGTGACAGGACGGGGATCACATGACGTTGACGGAGCTTCGCTTTGCCACGTATTGAGATGAGATGAAAAAACGCCGCCAGGACGCCAGCCCGCCACAGACTCCGCCACCGCCTTCGGGTGGAGGAGAGCCTGCGCAGGGAGGCATGAAGATGGCAGGATTTGTCATCGCCATGGTGGCCGTTGTGGGGCTGATAGGCTGGGCCATGTGGCCGAAGAAGAACTACACGCCCGTGCCGGTGGCTGCCACCGTGAAGGGGGGGCCTACAAAGAAGAAAATCGAGCCGTTTGTCATGCGGGATGAAAAGGAGGCCTATGCGGAGTATGCGGGCTCCCAGTCCTGCAAGGAATGTCATGCGGGAGAGTTTGAAAAATGGGAGAGCTCCAACCACGGGCTGGCCGAAAGGCTGCCGGATGACAAGCTGGACCTGGCCGGGTTTGAACCGCCTCAGGCCTTCAAGCACGGCACGCAGACGACTGAGGCGCGGAAGAAGGACGGCATTTATGAAATCCTGTCGCTGGGTTTTGGCGGCGAAAAGGAGGCCTATCCGGTGCAGCGGGTCATCGGCCATGAACCGCTGAGGCAGTTCCTGGTGGAAGGGGAAAGAGGGCGGCTGCATGCCATGGAGGCCTGCTACGACCCGAAGGTGCGCGACTGGTTCAATGTCTATGGCGACGAGGACCGGGTGCCAGGGGAATGGGGCCACTGGACCGGACGCGGCATGGTGTGGAACCAGATGTGCGCGAGCTGCCACAACACCCGTGTGCGGAAAAACTACGACCTGGAGACCGACAGTTACCGGACGAGCATGACGGAGCTGACCGTGAGCTGTGAATCCTGCCACGGGCCGATGAAAGCCCATGATGACTGGCAGCGTGAATACAAGGACAGTGGGAAAAAGGACCCCACCCTGGTGGAATGGAGCCGTGACCAGCATGTGGAAAACTGCGCCGGCTGCCACGCGCGGCGCGGGGAGATCACGGGTGATTTTGTGCCCGGAGATTCCTTTTGGGACCACTACCTGCTGACCATCACGGACCACACGGATGTCTATTATCCAGACGGGCAGATCCGGGATGAGAACTATGAATTTGCCAGCTTCTTCAGCAGCCGGATGTACCACGCCGGTGTGCGCTGCATGGACTGCCATGACATGCACAGCATGAAGACCGTGCTGCCGGGCAACAATCTCTGCATGCGCTGCCACACACCGGGCGGCTTCCCGAATGCGCCGGTGATCCTGCCGGAGATGCACAGCTTTCACCAGGCCAAGAGCACCGGCAATGAATGCATCAACTGCCACATGCCGCAGACCACCTACATGCAGCGCGATCCCCGGCATGACCACGGCTTCACCATTCCAGATCCGCTGCTGACCAAGGAATACGGCGTGCCGAATGCCTGCAACAAGTGCCACACGGACCAGACCGTGGACTGGGCGCTGGAAGCGACTAACCAATGGTATGGTGAAAAAATGAACCGCAAGACACGCACGCGGGCCATCACCATCGCCAAAGCGCGGCAGGGTAATCCGGAGGCGCGGGATGAGCTGCTGGCCCTGCTGGAGAGCGATGAAATTCCGCACTGGAAAGCCAGCGCTACCCTGCTGCTGGACCGTTGGATGAGCGAGCCGCAGGTGCAGCAGGCGGTGGCGAAACAGCTGGAGCATGAGCACCCGCTGGTGCGCCAGTCCGCCGCCCGCATGCTGGAGCCGGTTTTGCAGGAAAGCTCCCTGCGCCAGGCCACGGAGAAGCTGTTGGAGGATCCGGTCCGCAGCGTCCGCGTGACGGCGGCCTGGTCCCTGCGGGACCGCCTGAACCTGGACAGCGCTGCGGGCATGGACCTGCAGCACATGCTGCGCCTCAATGCCGACCAGCCGAGCGGCCAGATGCAGATGGGCCAGTTTTATTACGCGATCCGGGATGTGCCCCGTGCCATCAAGCACATGCAAACGGCCATTGATTGGGACCCCAACTCACCGCCATTCCATCACGATCTGGCCATGCTCTACAGCGCCGCCGGGAATACGCCGAAGGTGATCGAGAAACTCCGGGATGCCATCAAGCTGGCCCCGAATGAAGGCCAGTATCATTATGAACTGGGCCTGGCCCTGAGCGAAACCGGCGACATGGAGGCCACGGTGGCCGCATTGAAAGAATGCGTGCGCGTGGCCCCAATGTATGCCCGTGCCTGGTATAACCTGGGCCTGGCCCTGAACGGCCTGGGCCGCACCGCCGAGGCCATGGATGCACTGCGCCGTGGAGAGGCCGCCGATCCCCGAGACCCCGGCATTCCGTATGCCCGGGCGACGATTCTCGCCCAGCTTGGACAGAAGCAGGAGGCCATCGCCGCCACGCAGAAGGCCCTGAGCATCAACCCCGGCTTCCAGGAAGCGCGTCAGCTCCTGATGATGCTGAGCCGGTAAAAGGAGGCCGTTAGATAGATTTGGGAAAAACGCACGGTGATGGTTGCCCTGCGGGGCCGGGTCCGTTAGACTCGACAAAATTCCTAAATCACATGGCAAGACGCGCTCAGTCCGGACTTAAACCTATGCACCTCATCGGCCTGCTGGCCCTGCTGGGGGCGGGCATTGGCGGGGGCTATGCGCTGCTGAACCGCACGACTGACCCGATGACGGGGATCACTGCTCTCAGCACGGAGGAGTATCTGGAAAGCTCCACGGCCTTGAGCGGCAATACCTATAAGGTCGAAGGCACGGTGGATGACCGGCTGGACAACTGGCGGGCGGCCGACGGACGGCTTTTCAGCGTGCAGGTATCCGAGGCTGGCTCATTTGTCCCTGTGTGGGTGCCGGCTGGCCTGGAAACCAATATTCAGAGAGGTCAGCGCTACGTTTTTAAGGTGCGGGTGTTGGAAACGGGAGTGTTGGAAGTGTTGGAAATGTTGAAAGCCTGATGATGATATGAACAATCTGAGTTTCACCCTAGCCTGCCTGATGACCGGGACGTTGACCGCCCAGGTATTGCCCCCGCCCGCCGCCCCTGCACCGGCACCGGCACCTGCCAGCGCTCCCGCATCAGGCGGGGGCGGTGCTGGAGGAGGTGGCGGCCAGCAGTCCATCTTCGGCGGTCTGGTGCCGCATGTGGACGGCGGCAGCGAGACGGTGACCTGGGATGGCAAGATGTGGAACATGAATAACAACCGCATCGCGCGGGCGAAGTTCGAAATCTACCTGGCCACGCCCGAGGCCAAGAGCGCGGAAGACCAGGCCTACCGGGACATCATGGCGCAGATCACGCTGCTGCTGGCCCCGACACGGCAGGGCGGGCCGGACGTGTCCAAGGCCCTGGCGCTGCTGCCAGAGGCAGGTGCCTATCCGATTGACGGCGGCATTTCCAACACCATTGCCAACGGCGTGTGGGACGTGTGGCTGGCCCAGCGCAAGGTGACCAATCTGCGGCAGACCAACGAAGCGATGCTGAAGCGGCGGAAGGATCTGGAATGGAACACGGAGATGGGAATGAACAGCGTCCCGCTGGCACCCAGCACGACAGGCGGGTCCACCAAAGGCGGTGGCCAGGGGAGTGCACGGCAGCAGGCAGTCAAAGAACAAAAGTCAGACAGCATGACTTATGGCCGCCTTTCCGGTTACATCAAAAGCATCGCCGACATTGAGGCCCGGATGAAGATGAATGACACGGCCATCGGCCTGTCCGAGGTGACGAGCAAGACGCAGTTTCAGGCGCTGATGGTGCAGCTTTTTATGCAGCGGCGGTTTGAGCACGCCATCATAGCCTGCCGGCTGTATCCGCACATGTTCCGGGACGGTGACAGTGTTCTTCAGCTGGATGACAACTCCGACCTGAAGAAGATGTTTTCCGCCAGCATGGGCGTGCCGCCGACGGTGAGCCTGATTGACGGCTTCGCGGCCGAGGCGATCCGGGGGGTGGATGAGGCAGTGGTGGCCTTTGAGCAGCTCGTTCTCCGGCAGGACTATGACAGCGCCAGCAAGCGGCTGATGGAGGCCTATGCCATCGGCGAATACCTGCCGCGCATCCGCCGGCTGCCGATGGACATCAAGCTGAAGGTCCTTGACTATGTGCGCGATGGCAACCAGCTCATCAATGCCCTGGAGATGCGGGATTTCGGCCTGGCGGAAGAGCTGGTGAAAAAACTCCGCCTGTCCTCCAGCGACTTTGATTATTCCAAACCCCTGGCCGCCATCGAGACAGCGCGCACGCTGAGTGACATGCGGCTGACCGCCGCCCGCGCGGCAGCAGTGAAAGGCGACCAGGCGGGGGTCGCCGCCGAGCTGAAAGGCGCGGCGGAGATCTGGCCAACCAATCCCAAGCTGCGGGAGGTTTCCAACATGATCGGCCAGAACAGCGATGTGCAGGCTCAGGCACTGCTGGATCTGGACCGGCTGCTGAGCCAGCGAAACTTCCGCCAGGTGTTCAATGACCAGGGCCGCTTTCTGGCCTCGGCGCTCAATGACCCGGTGCGGCAGGAGCAGCTCAAGCAAGTCCTGACAGACATGAACCGCGTGAACATGGTGGTACATGCCGCTGGCGAGGCGGCCCGCAATGGCAACAGCTTCGGTGCCTGGGAGGCGATCGAGCGGGAGTATGAGCAGTTCCCGGAAGATCCGGAGATCACCAAGATGCGCTCAGACCTGAGTGTGAAGGCCAGCGAGTTTGTGAGTGCGATTGAAAAGGCCAAGACCCATGAGCAGCGCAAGCAGAGCGGCTCCGCGATTGCCTGGTACCTGAAAGCCCGCCGCCTCTATCCGCCGAGCGAATTCGCCCGCAATGGCATTCAGCGGCTGGTGCAGGGCCTCAAGGCTGGAGACAGCACAGAGGCTGGAGGCAGCTTCGAGAGCAATCCTTGAATTTACTCCTTCGCGGGTTCTTCAGAGGCCGTTTCGTCATCCTCCCCAGGGGGTTCTGCTTCTGAATCTGAAGCAGGCGTTTTTGCTGAGGAGAGGTCTTCTTCCGCAGGTTCGTCTGCGGTTGTGTTTTCGGGTTCCGCTGAAGCTGCGTCTGCAACTTCAGCAACCTCAGGAGCATCCGCCTTCTCCAGCTTGCCCTCGGGTGTGAATTTCATGCCGGCGGCTTTGGCTGCTTCCGCCGCCGGGCCGCCGAAGCCGAGGAGCATGGCCACTTCATCCTGCATCTGGGCGAGCTCATCCAGGCGAAGCTCGGGGTCGCGGATCATGAAGACCTCGCTGGTTTTTTTGTTTTCATAAAACAGCATCCGGCCCTGCTCGGTCTCCTTGGTGGCAGTGGGGGAGAGGATGCGTTTGCGCTCCAGCATGAGGGCCAGGATGTAGCGGGCGTCCTCGGTCTGCGGCTCGTCCTCTTCAATGAAACGCTGCAGCAGGGCCATGGCGCTTTCCTTGCTGGTGACCTCGGGCCGCTGCTCGACAATGTGCGGTGTGTAAGTGGTGCGCCAATAGGCGATGGGGGTGCGCTCGGCCAGCTCATTTTTCCAGGCATCCAGGCCGACATCGCGGCGCAGGTATCCTCCCGTTTCGGGGTCGAAGTAAATGGCGGTATGGAAGACCTCCCCTTCCACAAAGGGGCGGGCGGAGTGGGCGCATTGATGGGCGCGGGAGCGGATGGACCAGTTCTGGATCATCAAGGTATGACGGGTTTTATCAGGATGCCGTCCTGGCATTGCGCGGGCGGGCGATCTGGGCCTTGCGTTTCTTCAAGAATCCCAGGGAAATCCGGGGGAGGTCTTTGTTCTGGGAACGGTAATGCAGCAGGACCATGCCGAGAACGCCGAACAAAAGATGTGGAATCCACGGGCTGAACCAGGGCGGAACGTGGCCGCCTTTGCCCAGGTTCAGGCAGAGGTTGTTGAGGAAGAGGATGGCGAAGAAGATGAAAATGGAGCCGGCGATGCCGCCCACGGCCCCGCGCCGGGAATAGGCGATGCCCAATGGCGCGGCCACCAGGGCGAGGGCGAAACTCTGCCAGGGCAGGGCGAAGCGCTGATGATAATGCGTGAAGAAGGGCGCGAGGCGTTCTTTGGGGTCCTTGGGATGCGCTTTGAGGTAGGAGACGATTTCCGGCACGCCCATGTAATCGGGCTGGAGAGCGTAACTGACCATGCCCCAGGGAGTTTCGTCATAGTTTTTCACATCCAGCGAATGGCGGCCTTCGGCATCCGTTGGGAAGGGATTGACGGAGGTGGGTTTACCCTCGCTGTAGAGGACTTCCTTGCCATCGTAAAAGCGCCACAGGCCGCCAGGCCACCACATGGCGGAGTCCGCATGGATCACGCGGACGGGTTTGCCGTCTTTGCCGATTTCTCGCACCTGCACCCCGCGCAGGCGGTCACCACGCAGGGAAAATGGCAGGGTGGAGAGGTACCAGACGCGCTCGGAAATGGGGTCCCGGTAAAGCACGGCGGCGGCCATGATGGAATCCCGCTGCTTGGCACCCAGGGCGCGCATGACGGCCTCGCGATTGCCTTCGGCACGGGGTGCCCAGTGGTAATTGGCGGCCAGGCTGATGGTGGAGACGGCGATGACGACGACAAAGATGGGCTGCAGAATCTGCCCCACGCTGCGCCCTGCGGTCAGCATGGCCACGATCTCATTGGCCCGGGACATTTTCGTCAGGGTATAGAGCACCGCCAGCAGGAGGGAGGCAGGCATCACGGAGACAAAGATGAACGGGATGACGCTGAAGTAGAATTTCACCACTCGGCCCAGGCCGGAATCAGCTTCCTGAAACTCTTTGAGATTATCCAGCAGATCCATGATGATCCACAGGGAGCAGAAGGCCACAAAGCAGAAGACCAGCGGAGCCAGAAAGGTGCGCAGGGTATATCGTTCTAAGGCACCGCTGCGGACATAATAATGAATGAGCAGCGGCACGGTGATGCAGGCCACATAGATCATGACCATCTTCATCCAGTAGGCGGTCATCGCCAGGGGCTCGCCCAGCTCCGTCATTTGCATGGCACCGAGCTGATGTGCAATATCCGTGCCGATGGCCCAAGCGGCCACCGAGATGCCGGCCACCCAGGTGGGAAAGACCAGTTTGGGCGGATTTCCCCACTGACGCAGGAGGATGAAGAGGTAAACGGCCCCGCCGACCAGGATCCAGCTATCCAGGTAAGGCAGGACGAGGGAGACGGTTTTGAGGACCGGACCCGCCGGACTCACGCCTTGCTGGGCGATGAGCTTCCCTGCCTGAATGTCATAACCGGCCACTTCTGGAGGGTGGTCCAGGTGATGGCCCTGGGTGACGAGCAGGATCATGACCAGCAGCGCCAGCGAGAAAGCCGACCGACCTAAATAAGGCCACACGCGCACCCTGTGTGCGAGCATCCGAAGCTTTTTAAGGAGTGTGGGGAGCCAGGTCATTCTTTCTGCCCCTCAGAGATGGCGAGGATGGACCGGGAGGCAAGGGCGGAGGCAGCCCGGAATACAGTCCGGGCGGATCAGGGTCAACTCAGTGCCGCTTGGCGCTCTTGAGGATCTCTTTCAGGCAAGTGCTGACTTTGGGCATCTTTTCCGGGTCCAGCCAGGCACGTTTCACCCAAAAACCGGCAATGCTGGTGCTATGGATCTTTTCGGTCCCTGCGGAAAATTCCTCCAGCAAGTCACCTGCGCGGCGGAAAAACCTGTGCGCGAGCTTGTCCGGATCCAACACCCAGTATTCCTGCACATCGTGGAGTTCATACGCGGCGAACTTCATTCCCAGGTCCCGTTTTGCCGTCGAAGGAGAAAGGGCTTCGGCCACGAAGATGGGCGCAAAGGCAGCATGTGTCGTGCCCATCCGGGTCACCTGGGAGGCAGTGAAATAACCCAAGTCCGGCATAAAAGTCTCACGGGCGCTGAGTCGAACAGCGACGGTTTCCCGATGAAGTGCGCCGCCAAGGTCGGCTTCTTCGAGATAAGCCGCCAGCAGTCGGTCCAGAAAATTCACCAAAGTGGCATGTCGTAGGTTGACGGGCGAGTGCATAAAAACCTGGCCTCCGATCAGATCCGCCAATGTTCCGGGCTCAAGCCAGTCAAGAAATTCCTCAGAAGTGAGCATCCTTCCAGGGACCTTGGGCGCAGCAACCTTGGGGCGCGGTTTGGAAAGGACGGCAGGCATGATTTGAAATTACGTCTGAAGTGGCTGGCTGGCAAGCCTGTCCTCCACCGCCGCCGCGACCTGGCCGGGGGTGATGAGGGTCATGCAGTTGTAGTGGCCAAAGGGGCACTCGCGCTTGAAGCAGGGGCTGCACGGCACGTGATGGCGGATGACGGTGTGCTGGGGGCCGAGCGGGCCGGTGAGGACGGGTTCGGTGGAGCCGAAGATGCTGACAGTGGGCACGCCCAGGGCGGCGGCCAGGTGCATGGTGCCGGTATCGTTGGTGACGAGCAGGCGGCAGGTGCGCAGCTCGGTGATGAGGGCGGAGAGTTTGGTTTTGCCAACGAGGTTTGTATGCCTCACCTCGCCCACCATTTGGGAAAGCTGCTCACCCATCGCCGCCTCGCCCGGAGCACCGAAGAAAACCCATTCGATCTCCGGATAGCGGGCGGAGACCTGTTTCATCACCTCTGCAAAGCGGTCCATGGGCCAGCGCTTGGCCTGCCCGTATTCCGCCCCGGCGCAGATGCCGACACGCACGGCAGTGTTCAGTGTTCGGTTTTCAGTATTCAGTATTCCGTTTTCAGTATTCAGCCTGCCCTCGGACTGAATACTGCCTCCTGAAGACTGAACACTGGAGACTGAAAACTGAATACTGTTCTCCGTATCCGCCCCGCAAGTCTTGGCCACATGCAGATACCGCAGCGTATGATGCATCGGCGGTCCGGCGACTTTCTTCGGCTCTTTGACGATCTGGGTGAGAAAGCGGGAGCGCAGGGAGCCTTTGTAGCCGACGAGGCGGGGGATGCCGGCGAGCCAGAATTCCAGCGTGCTGCGGGTGGAATTGGTGAGCAGGATGGCGGCATCAAAACGGATGCCTGTTTTCTTGATGCGGCGGGCGACGCTCAACAGGCCCTCCTTGTTCTCCTTGCCAATGTAGCGGTCCACCTCGGGCTGGGATTCCCACAGCTCACGCAGTTTTTCAGGACCGAAGACGGTCACTTTGCAGTCCGGGCGGCCTGCCTTCATGGCACGTACGGTGGGGAAGGCCATGCAGGCATCTCCCAGCCAGTTCGGCGAGCGGACCAGCAGCTCAAAGGGCTGCAATTTGGAATGGTCGTAGTCTGCCGGATAAGCGATGCCGCGCTTATACCCTTGGAGGAGAAAGCGGGGCTTGGGCAGCTTCCAGCGGTTATGCACCCAGAACCAGTTTTCCGGCTGGCGGCGCACCATCATTTCCACGCTGCGGTTCATCCAGGTGGTCAGGCCGTCCACGGATTGCTTGATCTCCTCCGTATCCACTGGCGGACTGCACACCATGCGCCAGCGGCCGGGACCGTCATCATAAATGGCCAGCGGCATCAGCACTCCGCGGCTGCGCTGGGCCATCATCGCTGCGATGGGGGTGGTGGAGGCCAGGCGGTCGAAAAAGGGCACCCAGACTCCGTGATCCCCGGCATGCTGGTCCACCAGCACGCCCAGGCAGCCGCCTTCCTTCATATGCCTCATGGGGCCGGTGAAGCCATCCTGGCGGTCAAAAAGGGTATATCCCAGCTTGCGGCGGCGGCGCAGGACCAGGGCATTCAAAAAGGGATTGCGCAGCGGCTGATAAACCGTGGCTGGTTTGCGGTCGAAGACGAATAGTGAAGGCACCTGGGTTAGAATCTCCCAGCAGCTCAGGTGGCAGATCAGGTAAAGGATGGGCTTCTTTTTAGCCATCGCCTCATGGGTGTGGTTCATCCCCTCCACAGTGACGCGGCGCAGCACGTCCTCCTTGTCCATCATGGGCAGTTTGAAGCCGCATAAAACATTCGTCACCAGGGACTGGAAGTGCGCCTTGGCCGTATGGTGGATCCAATGCGCCGACTTTTCCCGGCCAAAGGCGATTTGGAGGTTATGCTTGGCCAGCCGCCGGTATTTTGGCAGGATGTAAAAGCCGATGCTGCCCAGGACGCGCCCCAGGTACCAGATGAACTCCACCGGCAGCAGCCACAGCAGGCCCTCGATGCAGCGAAACAGCGCATACACCAGCCAGTGGCTGATGAGCTGGAGAGTTTTGTTTTTCGGGGTGGAGGCCTTGCCCATGCGTCCCGCCTCCTATGGCTCAACGCATTGGGTTACGCAACCCCGCGCCTGCATCAGGGTGGGCACAGGGGCAGGTCGAGGAGAGCTTCTCAGCTCCAGCCCATCCACTCCTTCAGCACCTTCAGGTCGCGCAGATGCGCTTCGCGGCATTCTTTGATGAAGGCCGGGCTCTTGGCATCGCCTTTCAGATACTCCAGGTGCAGGGAAATGGGGCCGCTGTAGTTATTTTTGACCAGCATTTTGGCAAAGGCCGGATTCACCTGGCCGGTGCCCAGCGGGCAGGTCTGGGATTTGCGGCCAATCCACTGGAAGTCCTTGAAATAAACGGCACCCCAATGCCCTTCGGTCAGCTTGGCATTGATGGGCCAGGCGGAACCGCCCTCCACGGTGGCATGGAGAATGTCGAAGACGAAGGAGAACTGCTTGGGATCGTATTCGCGCATGATGGAATACATGTCCCAGATGGGCGCGGCCACGTAGTCCTTGCCGGAATGGTTCTGGAACAGCGGCTGGATGCCGATCTCCTGGCAGAGCTGGACGAGGTCTTTGATTTTCGGTTTGATGTCCTGGAGCTGGGGCCAGATGGGCTTGTCCAGATCATACTTGAAGTAGCTCATGCGGAAGCGCTTGATGCCCAGCCCGGCGGCGGTGCGAAGGACTTTTTCCGTATGCTGCTCCGCGCTGACCTCATTGATGCCAGAGGTCATGATGCTGAGGTTAAGCCCCTGTTTTTTCAGGGCTTCGACGAATTTAGGCAGCTCAGTTTCCACAGCCTCAGGCTCGATGTGACCTTTGGGGCGGATAGGGGCCTCAATGCCGTTCACGCCCATTTCCACCGCTAGGCTGGCGATCTCATCATAGGGCAGGCCCTGGAGGTGCTTGGTGAAAAAGCACAGTTCATTGGTCCGGGGTTTGGCCGCGAGAGCGGGGCTGCCGAGGGCGAGGGATCCGCCGATAAGGGCGGCGTTTTTCAAAAAGGAGCGGCGGTCAGACATGGTGAAAGGAAAACCCGTGAGAAAGTCGAATCTTGCAGCTCATCCGTCAAGAGTCTGCAAAGGGTACACCTTCACCTCCACCCCGGAGGAGGCGAGGACGTGATCAGGAGTCCGGTCGGGCACGGGCAGGCCATTGAGAACAAAGGGACGGGTGTCCCATTGACGAAGTTCCGCCCTGGCCAACGGATACGGCCGGTGATGCACACGCCCCATGCGCAGTCCGCGCGGCGTTTTGGAAAAAAGCAGGTATCGTTCTGCCAGATGAAACTCCAGGCTGCCCGGTGCGGCTTCAAAGCTTTCGCCAGCCGGTTGATATTTAAACTTTGAGACCACTTCATCCCCTGCCCTCTGCGAAGCATACTTGTAAAGGCCATCAGCGGCCTTTCCCGAAGTCATGCGCGCATGCTGATAAGGCAGATGAAAAAGACTACGGGCGATCTTCACCGCGAGCGGCTGGTTGCAATCCAGGGAATAAAACCACACCCCTGCCCGACCATGGTCATCATGCACATAGGTCCGGAGGTTTAGTTCCAAAAAATTGCTTATGCCTCCCACGGCAGGCAGGAAGCGCGGACGGATGCCCCGCATCAGAAAGGGCACGATGGCCACCCAGGCCTGGCCATCAAAGGCATCCACCGTCAGACCGGGAGGCAGGGTCTTCTGGATCAGCCCAGGCTCAAACGCCCAATGCAAAAAGAGCAGCTTCTCCCACTTCTGATACATCACCGCCGGCAGGGGTGGAATCTCGCGGAGCAGGAGACGGGAGGCGGGCGTGGGAACCATGGACGGGATACGCCGCCGCAGGTCACTCCAGCACAGGATTGCTCTCAACCAGGGCGTAAACTTCCACCGGCTCAGGCTGGCCTTTGACAGGATGGATGCCGACGTTTTTATAGTCCTTGAGACCATCGGGCCAGCCAGCCAGGAAGGAGGCACCGGCCAGCACAGGGACCTGAAGCTTGCGGGTCAGGCTTTCGATGCGGAAGGTCACATTCACGGCCTCGCCGACGGCGGTATTCACCCCGCGGCCCATGGCCCCGAGTGCGACGCCACCGATGTTCAGACCAACATGGCAATAGACTTCCATGTTCATGTCATCGCGCATCATTTTGCGCACTGGGGATTCGCTGGCCTCCGGGCTGCTGAGCAGGCGGGCGGCCTCCGTGGCCTGGCTGCGGATCTCTGCGGAATCCCCCACCCAGTAGGCGAAGACACCGTCGCCGATGAACTTGTCAATGATGGCCCCGCGCGGCTTCAGAATGCGCTCGCAGTCTGCATACCACTCGCGCAGCATGGTGGCCACCTGTTCGGCGCTGAGCCGGGCGGAAAGGTTGGTGAAATTGCGCAGGTCTCCTACCAGGAGGGTGGCTGTGACACTGCGCATGGGCAGGGCCACCGTATGCAGCATCTGCGTGCCGCTGCCGCCGCTCTGGGCACCTTCGCCTTCATCCGTCTCAAAAATGAAAATGCAGGTGCCGAGCTGGATGCGGTCCCCATGCCGGAGGGCGCGCGCGGTGGTCACGGCCACGTCATTGACGAAGCTGCCATTGGCGCTGCCCAGGTCAGACACCCAGTAGAGAGTGCCGTCACGGCGGATAGTGGCGTGCTGCCGGGAGACACCTGCATCAGTGAGGCGGATGGTGGCATCAGGGCTACGGCCCAGGAGCGTGAAGTCCTCGAGTGAGTGCTCCACTCCTTTGTCGTGAGCTCGGAGAAAGGCAGGCATGATATTTAGTCGGACAACTCTTGAAGCAACTGGCGTGAAGGAAGTCAAGCACCCAGACGGAAGTTTTCCGAAATACGTGGCCTCCCGCACCATTTGGAGCACGAATTGACGCGTAAAGACCCTAAGTTCTTCGAAAAATCAGCTCTCCTGCGCATTATTATGGCTGATCCAGGCTTGAGCTTGCCTGACAGGGGTGATCAGGATTCTCCCAGATGCAGGACGCTTTGTGCTGGCGCGGTGAAGACGCGGCGTATGGTATCCCATGCGGTTTGCCTTCCTTTTCCTTTCTGTCAGTGCCCTCGCTTCGTCGCTTTTGATGGCAGCGGACTGGCCACAGTTTCTGGGACCCCAGCGCAATGGCATCGCCGCTGCTGAAGAGCCTGCTTTGAATGGCCACTTCAAGAGTGACATCCAGCCGCTTTGGGAAAAGAACATCGGTGCCGGTTTCGCAGGCCCGGTGGTCAGCGGCGGCAAAGTCATCCTCTTTCATCGTGAAGGAAGTGACATGACCACCGAGGCCGTCGAGGCAAAAACCGGCAAGGTGCTCTGGCGCACCGTTTACATCACCGACTACGTGGACAGCTTCGGCTTCGACAACGGCCCACGCGCGGTGCCTGCCGTGGCAGATGGGCGCGTCTTCACCCATGGTCCTGAGGGGCGTGTGACCGCGATGGACCTGGAAACAGGCAAAGAAATCTGGGCCTATGACACCGCCTCCGCCGTGAACTCCCAGCCCGGTTTCTTTGGCCGCGCACCCTCGCCCCTGGTGGTGGGGGACAAGGTCATCATCGCCGCCGGCGGCAGTCTCGATGACAAACCGGCGGGCCTGATCGCCTTGGATGTGGCCACAGGCAAGCTGGTCTGGAACAGCACCGATGACGAGGCCGGTTATGCTTCCCCGGTTATTTTGGGAGACATGGTCCTGTCCTGGATGCGCAACAAGCTCTGGCTGGTGAATCCTGAAACCGGGTTCGTGCTCGCTAGCATCCCCCTGCGCGCCAGCATGGAGGCCTCCGTGAATGCCGCCACTCCCATCCCCTGCGGCGATGGGCGCTGGTTTGTCACCGCCGGTTATGGCGTGGGAGCTAATTTATACAAAATCTCCCCGTTGAAGCAGCCCACCTTTGAGCCTGTGTGGCAGAAGCAGGACGTCATGGACTGCCATTACAGCACGCCCGTTTATCATGACGGGTATCTGTATGGCTTTGATGGCCGCCAGGAGACCGGGCAGAAGCTGCGCTGCATTCAGGTGGCCACCGGCAAAGTCTGCTGGGATTCCCCCGGCATCCCTGGCGGTACCCTGCTCCTGGCCGGGGACAAGCTCCTGGTCGTGACCGAGCAAGGAGAACTCTGGATCGTGAAGGCCACACCGGAAAAATTCGACCAGCTCACCGCCATCCAGATCCTGCGCTCCAGCCACCGCAGCCACGCGGCCTTTGCGAATGGCATTTTGTATGCACGCGATACCGAAAAGGTGGTGGCCATCCCGCTGGGTGGGGAGTGAACGGACAGCATTTGCCCTGCGCCCATCCCTGGCCAAATTGAAGCCATGTCCCTCAGCCGCTTTTATCTTCCCGCCGCCGACTGGCAGCCGGAAACCCTGACTCTGGGCGGTGATGAAGCCGCCCACTGTGCCCGCGTGCTGCGCCGCCAGGTGGGTGATGCGGTGGAGGTCTTCGATGGCGAAGGCCGGGTTGCCCAGGCAGAAATCACCGCCGTGAGCAAGAGCAGCGTAGCCCTGCGCATCACCTCGGAAAAACGGCATGATCCCCTGCCCTTCCGCATTCATCTGCTGCCCGCGATGATCAAGGCCGAGCCCTTCGAGTGGCTGCTGGAAAAGGCCGTGGAGTTGGGTGCCACCAGCATTCAGCCCATCCTCACTGAGCGCTGCATCGTGCATCTGGCCGGAGAGCATCTGGAAAAGAAGATGCTCAAATGGCAGCGGCACATGATCGAGTCCGCCAAACAGTGCCACACCCCCTTCATCACCCGCCTGGAAAAACCCCGCCCCTTTGCCCAGGTGATCGCCGGCCTGCCCGCAAACAGCCTTAAAATCCTGCCCGCCCTCAGCGAGCACAGCCGAACTCTCCACGGCATCGCTGCCGGGCATCAGGAAGCCTGCATCGCCATCGGCCCGGAGGGTGACTTCACTGCTGCCGAGGAAGCTTTGGCCCAGCAGCAGGGGTTCATTCCAGTGACGCTTGGCCCCTTGATTCTCAGGGCGGAGACGGCGGCCATTTCAAGCTTGGCGGTGTTGGGGCATGAGTTCTCAGGCGGATAATAGCAAATTAGCTATTTCGCTGGATGGAAGATTGCCTCCAGTTTCCTTGCCAGTTCCTTACGATAGTTAACATCTCGAATTTTTTCAATGGATCGGGGATCTCCCACAATCAAACCTTCATCGGGGAGCAATGATCTTAGCACACCCAAACAGTCATCTTCAAATATGGGTGGCGGCATACTGCCAACGTATGGCCGATCCGGAGTCGCATCAAATGGCCATCTTTCCTGCAGAAGAGTATAAACAACCTCATTTTTAAATTGCCCGGCTGGCAGCTTAACAAACTCACCAACGAATATCCCATGTACGTTGGGTGCCCGGAAGCACGCAGCGATTGAATCAAGGCGTTTTGAATGAAAAACCCGTTCTACCAGTTGGGTTGCCTTCGCTCCTGTGTTTGCGCTTTTCGCTTCCGCTAGGACGGCATCCGGCGTCATGTTTTGAGCAAATGATGATTCATCGGCAACCCCACGTGAAAAGAGGCAAACAAAGAACAAAAAGGTAAGCAGTGTTTTCATACGCGCCACATGCAGCCGCTGGAAAGATAAACCGACTGGGAGGCTAGTGGAGTCTCGGCCCGGTATTTGATGGAGCTTCGAGGACTTGCATGATGGACAAGGATACCAGGAGGGGCCACTTTCAGCAAATTCAATCTTCCATGGCATCTCCCGCACTCGACTGGCTCTACAGCACGCAACTTTACGGCATCAAACTCGGTCTCGAGAATGTCCATAAACTGCTGGAAGCCATGTCGCTGCCGCAGGCGGGCATGAAGTTCATCCATGTGGCGGGCACGAATGGCAAAGGGAGCACCTGTGCTTTCATGCATGCGATTTTGAAGGAGTCCGGCATCAATGCAGGGCTGTTCACCTCGCCGCACCTGATCCGGTTCAATGAACGCATCCGCGATACGGAGAGGGAGATCAGTGACGAGGAGCTGGAGGCCGGGCTGGACAAGATCCGCCGCCTGGTGGCGGACTGGGATCCGCACCCGACGTTCTTCGAGATTGCCCTGGCGCTAGCGCTGGATTGGTTCCGCATGCGGGGCAATGAATGGGTGGTTTTGGAGACGGGCCTTGGCGGCCGCCTGGATGCCACGAATGCCATCACGCCAGAGGTGAGCGTGCTCACCCGCATCGGCATGGACCACCGCGAGCAGCTCGGGGATACTTTGGCGAAGATCGCTGGCGAAAAAGCGGGCATCATCAAGCCGGGCGTGCCGGTGGTTTCTGCATCGCAGGATGAGCCAGCCCTGAAGGTGATCGAGCGGACGGCCAAGTCGCTGAAGTCCCCTTTCACGCTGGTGGACGGACCTTTGACAAACGTGAAGTTAGGCCTCATGGGGCCGCACCAGGCCTGGAATGCTGCGGTGGCGCTGGAGGCCCTGCGCGAGGCCGGCATCCGGGTGCCTGCGGTGGTGCTGGAGGCAGCACTGCAAAAGGTGCATTGGGCCGGGCGTTTTCATCAACTGGAAGAGGGCCGTGTCATCGTGGACGGGGCGCACAATGGCGATGCCGCCCTGGCCCTGGCCTGGACCTGGAAGACGGAATTCCCCGGCAAAAAGGCCACGATCATCTTTGGCGGCTCCACGGGCAAAGACCTGGTGGAAGTGATGTGGCCGCTGGCAGAGATCGCCGAGCGCTGGGTGCTCACGCCTTTTGCCTCGCCCCGTTCGGTGCCGGTGGAAACCCTGTCCGAGGCCCTGGCGGAAGCCCTGGCCGACAGCGATGGTGAGGTGGAATCCATGGAGGCGCGGAATCTCGACGATGCCTATGAAGTCGCCCGCCAGTTCCCGGAGCGCGTGCTGGTCACCGGCTCGCTTTTCCTGGTGGGCGAGTTTCTCAGCAAAGTGAGTGCTTCAGGCGGATATCAGGCGAGCGTGCAGTGAGGTGGGAGCGGGGCTCTGTAGTCCTCAATCCGCTTTCTTGACGCGAAAGGCCTCCAGCTTCTCCTTCATACCGGTCAGCTCCGCTTCCAGTTCTGCAATCTTCTTCTCCAAAGAAGTGCAGTATTTCTCCGGGTTGCGCTGCTGAATGCGCTCGAAGAGGTTAAACAGCAGGGCCAATCTTAGCAACCGGCTGTTCAAGGTGCGCAGGCGGTAAGCACGGAGCAGTTTTCCCGCGCGGAAAAAGCGGGCGAAGCGGAAAACGGCCAGGACCCGGAGGAAGGCCAGGAGCGGCAGCAGGATGATGACGAGATTGATCCAGTGGCGCAGGCAGTAGCCCAGCTTTTGCGGTGTGGCGGAGATCATCCAGACAAACTCAGCCACGAAACCGATCCAGATGAGGCAGGTGGTCAGATGCACTGCCAGGGCCCAGGTGGGCCGCTTATCCAAAGCCTCCCCGGCGCCCAGTTCAGCTCCCAATACGGGGAGAACCAGAAGGGTCAGGAAGAGCATCGGCAGGGCCAGCTTTTGCTCCAGGCGTTCCGTTGTTTTCGGGCCGGTGGGCCGCCAGCCGGCACCGGGCAGCCACAGCCAGCCGGGCGGCGTGCTGGTGGCCGTGGTCATGCGGATCGGCGGCAGGAGGGTGATCAGCAGCAGGCGCTTCAGCCGCGCAGGCCAAGCATCTGCCGCCAAAAATAGGCCGGCCAGGCTTTCCAGTGCGATGAAGGCCCAGGCACCCAGCAGGACCGTGAGATAAGCCGGGTGCAGCCGCGCCGCCTCCCGAAAACTGTCCCCGCTGTCCCCATGCGGCAGGACGATGGCGACCAGCAGCAGAAACAGCAGCGCGACGACGAGCATGACCCCGTGACGCAGGGGGGCTGCGGGTGGGGGCGCGGAAAGGACCTTTTCGGGAGCGCTCATGTCGGCCGACTTTCTACACCACACCCTCTGCATTTGCAAAAAGCGCAGTTTCCCCCATCTTGGCAGCCCTTTTATGCCTGAACTGCCCAAGACCTACACGCCGAGCGAAGCCGAAGAACGCTGGTACCAGCGCTGGCTGGACGACAAGTGCTTTGAAGCCAACCCGGCCCGCGTCAGCGAAAAACGTCCAGCGTATTCCATCGTCATTCCGCCACCGAACGTTACGGGCGTGCTGCACATGGGCCATGTGCTCAACAACACCATTCAGGACATCCTCTGCCGCCATGCCCGCATGATGGGGAAGGAAGTGCTGTGGCTGCCCGGCACCGACCACGCCGGCCTTGCCACCCAGAACGTGGTGGAAAAGACGCTCAAGAAGCAGGGCGTGATCAAGCATCGCGACGACCTCGGCCGTGAAAAGCTGATCGAAAAAATCTGGGAGTGGAAGGACAAGCAAGGTGACATCATCATCCAGCAGCTCAAAAAACTGGGCGCTTCCTGCGACTGGAGCCGCCAGCGTTTCACCTTCGACGAAGACTACAACCGCTGCGTGATGCAGGTGTTTGTGGACCTTTACAAAAAAGGCCTCATCTACCGTGGCAAGCGCATGGTGAACTGGTGCCCCTCCTCCCTCACCGCGCTGAGCGATGAGGAGGTGGAGATGAAGCAGCAGAACGGTTTTATGTATCATTTCAAGGTGCAGGTGGTGGAGGAGCCGGACACCTGGCTGACCATCGCCACCACGCGCCCCGAGACCATCCCAGGCGACACCGCCGTGGCCGTGAACCCGAATGACGAGCGCTACAAGCACCTCATCGGTAAACACATCCGCCGCCCCCTGCCGCTGGAAAACCAGGCGCCAATCCCGATCGTGGGCGATGAGCATGTGGATTTCGAATTCGGCACCGGCGTGCTGAAGGTGACCCCGGCGCATGACAAGGCCGACTTTGAAATCGGCCAGCGTCACGGTCTGGAGATCATTGACATCCTGCATCCGAATGCCGTGCTCAATGACCTGGCAGGCAAAGACCTCGCCGGGCTGGAGCGCTTCGAAGGTCGCAAGAAAGCGGTTGAGCTGCTGAAGGAAATGGAAGCTCTCATCAAGGAGGAGCCGCATCAGAACAACGTTGGTTATTCCGAGCGCGCCGGTGTGCCCATCGAGCCGCGCCTCAGCGAGCAGTGGTTCCTGAAGTATCCGAGCGTGAAGGAATCTCAGGACGTGGTGGCCAAGGGCGAGATGAAGTTTTACCCCGATCGCTGGGCCAAGGTGTACGACCATTGGATGGGCGGCCTCCAGGACTGGTGCATCAGCCGCCAGGTGTGGTGGGGGCACCGTGTGCCGGTGTGGTACAGAAAGAATGACGAATCCCGAATGACGAATGACGAAAAGTCAGATTCATCATTCGTCATTCCTCATTCGTCATTGTCTGATGCCGACATTTATTGCGGCATCGAGCCACCTTCCGATCCCGAAAATTGGGAGCAGGACCCCGACGTTCTCGACACCTGGTTCAGCTCCTGGCTGTGGCCGTTTGCCACCATGGGCTGGCCTAACAAGACGGATGATCTGAAGGCTTTCTACCCGACCACGGATCTGGTGACCGGGCCAGACATCATTTTCTTCTGGGTGGCCCGCATGATCATGGCGGGATATGAGTGGATGGGTGAGATGCCGTTTAAGAACGTGTACTTCACCGGCATCATCCGCGACAAGCAGGGCCGCAAGATGTCGAAATCCCTCGGCAACTCGCCGGATCCGCTGGACCTCATTGCCAACTACAGTGCAGACGCTCTCCGCTTCGGCATCATGCGTAGCGCGCCGCTGGGCCAGGACATCTGCTTTGACGAGAAGAACGTGGAGCTGGGCCGCAACTTCTGCACGAAGCTGTGGAACGCCTCCCGCTTCCGCCAGATGCAAGGCGGCACGACGGAAACGGAGATCAGCGCCGAGCTGCTCAGCAGCGACGACAAGTGGATCCTGCTGCGCCTCAATACCGCCATCGCGGAAGTCACCACCGCTCTGGAAGAATACCGTTTCAGCGATGCCACCGCCACGCTCTACCGCTTCTTCTGGAGCGAGTACTGCGACTGGTATGTGGAGGCCTCCAAGGCGGTGCTTCAGGGCACGGACGAGAAGCGCAAGGCCAATACCCTGGCCGTGATTGACTTCGTTCTCGGCAATACCCTGCGCCTGTTTCACCCCTTCCTGCCTTTCATCACGGAGGAGCTGTGGCACGGCATGGGCTTCAATGAAGACCTGCCAGAAAACCAGGGTGGCAAGAGCATCATGTTCGCCCCCTGGCCGAAGCCTCTGAACGCGGATGAACTCGCCTACTTTGGCATCCTGCCGGAAGATGAAAAAGCGGCTAACGAAAAGTATGAGGCCGTGAACCTGGGCCGTGGTCTGAAGAGCAGCTTCAACATCACCAAGAAGGTTCGCTTCGTCCTCAAACCCAGCCAAGAACTGCCTGAGCATGAGATCGAAGTGTTGCGCATCCTGCTGAATGCCGAACCCCTGGATGTGGATGCCGCCTACGCCGCGCCGAAAGGCACTCCGAGCGCCCTCACCCCGCTAGGCACCATTTACCTGCCACTGGATGGCCTCATTGACGTGGAAGCCGAGCGCGCCCGCATCACCAAGGAACTCGACAAAGCGAACACGGAACTTCAAAAAGTCTGCGCCAAGCTGGCCGATGAAAACTTCACCGCCAAGGTCCCGCAAAAGGTGCTGGATGAGCACCAGCAGCGCAAAGCCGACTGGAAGGAGAAGAAAGCCAAGCTGGAAGAGATGATGAGTGCGCTGGGGTGATCCTCCTGTCATGGCATTCATTTTGACAGATCAGCTTGATGAAGATCCTCAGGGCTCTTTTGCGAAGTATTGGCGTTACCTGGACCAAAACCGGCATCGGTTTCCTCCAGGTGCGCTCTCTCTCGTTGATTCGGACTGGTATTTCTCCGATGATCCTCGAAATCCCCATGATGCGTGGTTGGAATCAGCCACGATCACTGAACACTCTTCCGGTGAACGTCATGAGGAACGCTGGACCTCCATCACGCTAAAGCTGCTGGGAGCCTATCACGATGGGCACCTAGTTTTTCACTACCCACGGGTCTTTAGCTACTCTTTTGATACCCACAACTCTTCCAGAGGTCACCTCGATTGGCGTTACAATGAATTCCGCCTGTCTGAGGAAAACCATCTGATACATGAAATCGAGTGGTGTGGACCTCAACCCACGGCAAGATGGATCATCGAAAGTGACGACGTAAAGTGTCAATGGCTACCCCTTGAAGATTCGTAACCCTATAAACCCATTCTCCACCGAACCCACCATGTCCTACCAAAAAAACGCCGAAGCCCAGGGAATCACCTTTGAAAAGCAGACTCCTGGCTACCTGAACCTCTGCATCAAATCGGGCAACCAGCTCATCACGTCCGGTCACGTCAGTGATCTTAAAGGCAAGCTGGGCGATGGCACCAGTGTGGATGACGGTTACAAAGCCGCCCGCAACTGCATGGAGAAGATCCTGAAATCCGTCTGGAACACCCACGGCACCCTGGACGGCCTGCGAGTGATCAAGGTGCTCGGCTGCGTGAATTCCACCCTGGACTTCACGGACCAGCATCTGGTCATCAATGGCGCGTCAGATCTGCTGCACGTCATATTTGGCAAAGAGGGTGACGGTTACCATGCCCGCAGCGCCCTGGGGTTTGCCCAGCTGCCCACCGGTGCAGCGGTGGAGGTGGAGGCGATTTTCGAAATCGTCAGCTAAAGGTGAGGACGGACAAAGCGCTGCGTTTGACGCATCTCTTTGACTCCCGCCCATATAAAGACGAACATTCATCTGAATAAGGCGTATTCCACGCCCGTCTTAGCCTTTGCCATTCCTAAAACATGCCCGCCTCCACTGCGCCTGATCCTGGCGAAGTCCCGGACTCCGACCTGGTCAAGCGCTGCCAGGCGGGCGACACGCGGGCATTTGATGTCCTTGTGAACCGTTACCGGGGAAGGATATACGCGATGACTTACCACATGATCCAGAACGAGACCGAGGCCTGGGACCTCGCGCAGGAGGCCTTCATCAAGGCCTGGCGCGCGCTGCCGCGGTTCAAACTGGATTCGAGTTTCTACACCTGGCTCTACCGGATCGCCCATAACGTGACCTATGACTGGCTGCGGAAGAAGAAGATCCAGGGCGACGGGGAGTTTGATGATTCCCGCACGGAGCACAAGATCGCCGCCGGGGCGGAGGCCGTGCCGCGAGGGGATGATGCGCCGGATACGGCCATGAACAATGCGGAACTGGGGGAGCGCATCCGCGCCGCCATCGCCCAGCTCAGCCCGGACCACCGGCAGGTCATCCTGCTGCGCGAGGTGGAAGGCATGCAGTATGAGGAAATCGCCGCCACCATCCCGTGCTCCCTGGGCACGGTGATGAGCCGCCTTTTTTACGCCCGAAAGAAACTCCAGGAAATGCTGAAGGACACTTATGAAAACGCCATCTGAAGACCATGACCTGATCCGCTGGCTGGACGGGGAGATGAATTCGGCGGAGCTCGCCCGCTTCACCGCCCGTCTGGAGTCTGACCCTGCTTTGAAATCGGAAGCGGAAATGATGCAGCGCATGAGCAATGACGTGCGCAGCAGCCTGCCAGCAGAGATGCAGGTGCCGTTTGGGGACTTTTTTAATTCCCAGATCCAGATCCGCATTTCCCAGGAAGAGAACAACGAGCGCGCCGCCCCAGCCGCCCGGGCCTCCTGGCTGGACTGGTTCCACCTGCCGGGATTCGCCACCATTGCCGCCGTGAGCGCTGCCGTGGTGATCGCAGCGGTGATGATTTTCCAACAGAGCCCGACGGGTGACAGTTACGTCCTGAGCACCTATGCGCCGAACCAGAAGGTGCAAGTCAATGCCTACCACTCGGCAGAGGCCCACGCCACCGTGCTCATGCTGAACGGCCTGGAAGATCTGCCTGCCGACCGCAAGGTGGTGGGATATCACATCGAGCGAAGCGAAACCGAGCAGGCAGTGGCCACGACCACCCTTTATGGTGACCGTGGTGAAGTGGTGCTGGTCGTCTCCAAAGATGCCCGCAACCAGCCTCGCCTGCTGGCTGCTGCGAATCCACGCGGATGAAAAAGCTGCTCCCCATCGCCCTGGCTATCCTGCTGGCCCCCGTTACTCAGGCGGCAGCCCAGAGTACCGCGCCGGCTGGAGCGCAGCAGCTGCCTGCAGTAAAACCTGCTACCGACGGGAAAGTCTGGGGCGCGCTCGTCTTCGCCAGCAATGAGCCGGCCAAGGGCGGGGGGACAGAGCAGCCACCGGATAATCTGAAGGACCTGCCGCAGCGATTGGGCAAGGTTTTTAATTACCAGCACTTCGAGATCCTGGGCCAGCATCTTCAGGATGTGTTTCGCGAGTATGAATCTTGGGTGGTGCCGTCCAAGGACCTTTTTTTAAAGGTGGACTCCAAAGGACCGGCGGCGGGCGGCGGGGTGAACTTGCACCTTCAATTTTGGCGCGACCAGCAAGTGCTGGTGAAAACGGATGCGGTGCTGCGGGCAGGAAGCCCGCTGTTCATTGGCGGGCCCAAATGGCGCAACGGCCAGCTCATTTTCGTACTGGTTTTGCAGTAAAGCTGCAACTCGTCATCCCAGGATGAGCGAAAACCACCCTCCCTAAGGCCGAACGGCCTGAATAATGCTCAATCGTGGACGCTTTTCGCCCATCTTTGCCTCTTTTGAGTGGCTAATAAAGGATTCCTTTATATACAGATAAGTGTCAACCGGGCACATTTTTAGCGGAAAAGGGTTTCGTGATGTGCGTATTTTGGCGTCCCAATCCAACCACTTAAGTCAAGGCTTCCTCCGGCTTCAAAAATCTATGACGACCATCAATCCCCTCTCTCCAAAAACTGTGCCCCGCGATCTCCTCGCCGGCCTTGTGGTCTTTCTTGTGGCGCTGCCGCTTTGTCTCGGGGTAGCACTGGCCTCCAATGCTCCGCTTTTCTCCGGGATTCTGGCCGGGATTGTGGGGGGGCTGCTGGTGGGCGTTTTAAGCGGATCCCATACCAGCGTCAGCGGCCCTGCTGCCGGCCTGACGGCGGTGGTGGCGGCACAGATCGGCAACCTGGGAACGTTTGAGGCCTTCCTGGTCGCCGTGGTTCTGGCCGGGGTCATCCAGATTGTGCTTGGCATCTTCAAAGCAGGTTTTATCGCCGCTTTCTTCCCGTCCAGCGTGATCAAAGGGCTGCTGGCCGCCATCGGGGTGATTCTGATCTTGAAGCAGATTCCGCATGTGGTCGGTCATGATGCCGACCCGATGGGCAACAAATCCTTCCTCCAGGCTGACAACGAAAACACGTTTACCGAGCTGGGAGCAGCCTTGTTTGACATTCAGCCAGGAGCCGCCCTGGTGGGCATCCTGTCGCTCCTGTTGATGATCTTTTGGGAGAGAATCAAAGTTCTCAAAAAATCTCCGATTCCAGCCCCGCTGGTCGTCGTGATCTTCGGCGTCGTGCTCAGCCTCTTCCTGCGCACCTTCGGCAGCTACTGGACTATCGAAACCAGCCATCTGGTGCAGGTTCCCGTGTCAAACAGTCCTCAGGAATTCTTCAGTTTTCTGACTTATCCCGATTTCAGCGCTCTGAGCAATCCGGCGGTTTACATGGCGGCCATTACCATTGCAATCGTGGCTTCCTTGGAAACCCTGCTCAATCTTGACGCGGTGGACAAACTGGACCCTGAGCAGCGGAGCAGCCCCCCCAACCGTGAACTGCTGGCACAGGGCGTGGGCAATCTGGCCGTGGGTCTCATCGGCGGACTGCCGATGACGAGTGTCATCGTCCGCAGCTCGGTCAACATAAACGCTGGGGTAAAGACCAAGCTGAGTGCCATCTTCCATGGTGTGCTACTCCTGAGCTGCGTTATGTTTGTGCCGACCATGCTGAATGAGATCCCCCTCTCAGCCCTGGCGGCCATCCTTCTGATGACCGGTCTGAAACTGGCCAGCCCGAAACTGCTGAAACAGATGTGGAGCGAAGGCCGCACCCAGTTCCTGCCGTTCATCATCACGGTCGTGGCCATCGTCCTCACCGACCTCCTGGTCGGGATCCTCATCGGCCTCGCCGTGGCCATCGGCTTTATTCTGCACAGCAACATGCGCCGCCCGCTGCGGAAGGTCATGGAAAAACATGCCACCGGCGATGTGCTGCGCATCGAGCTGGCCAACCAAGTGAGCTTCTTCACCCGGGCCACACTGGAAGAAACTCTGCGCAGTGTGCCCCGCGGCGGCCACGTCCTGCTGGATGCACGCAACACAGACTACATTGACCCGGACATCATGGACCTGATCCGGGATTTCCGCGATACCACCGCATCGGTTCACGGGGTGGAAGTCAGCTTCATGGGCTTCAAGGACAAGTATCCACAGCTTGAAGACCGCATCCAGTTTGTGGATTTCAGCAGCCGGGACGTGCAGAGCGCCCTTACCCCCCAGCGCGTGCTGGAAATCTTTCAGCAGGGCAACGAGCGCTTCCGTAACGGCACCCGCCTGACCCGTGATCTGGGCAAGCAGGTGGGCTCAACGGCCGCCGGCCAGTTCCCGATGGCGGTGGTGCTGAGCTGCATTGACTCCCGCACCCCCACAGAACTCGTCTTTGACCTCGGTCTGGGGGATATCTTCAGCGTCCGCATCGCTGGCAACATCGCCCGCGACAAGGTGCTGGGCAGCATGGAATACAGCTGTGCCGTGGCCGGGGCCAAGCTGGTGCTGGTGATGGGCCATACCTCTTGCGGGGCGGTGAATGCAGCTGTGGACCTTATTTGCAGCAATAAAACAGCCGCCGAAGCGACCGGCTGTGTGAACCTGGACTCCCTGATCACAGAGATCCAGAAGTCCGTGGACATGGGCACCTGCAAGCAGCCTGACAAATGGCTGGACGGAGAGAAACAGGCCTATGCCAATGAAGTCTCCCGCCGCAATGTGCTGCGCACGATGCGCAAAATCCGGGAACGGAGCAGCACCCTGGACGGGCTGGTGCGCGAAGGCAAAATTGCCATTGTCGGTGGGATGTATGACGTTTCCACCGGTCAGGTCTCTTTCTTCCAGACTCCGGAGTCCAGCCAGGCTCCGCTGCCAGTCGCCATGGTCACGATGGTCTGATACTCTTTACCCCCCTCCGCCCCGGCCCTGGCAACAGGTCCGGGGCTTTTTTTGTCACCCATCCTGGCCGGACTACCGCGCAGGTCCACGCTCACCATGCAGCCCGAAGATCTGGCGAAGGGAGGCCAGCATGTCCCCCACCTTTCCCCAATACGGGCGGCGTGGGGTGATGACCGTTACATCATGCTCCGGGAAGTGTTTCCGCAAGCCGCTGCTTGGATGCACCAGGATGCGGTTGCCACAGAACTCCAGCAGGGGGATGTCAGCGGCACTGTCGCTGTAGGCCCAGCAGTGGAAGCGCTGCTCATCCGTCAGGGCCGCCACTCCAGGAATGGCGGCCTTCATGGCGGCAATCTTTACCTCTCTTTTGTTATTCGTGGTCGTCAGGGGGGGGCGGAGAGGCACGATGGTGCCGATTTTGAAGCCGGTGGCCACGCAATGGTCAAAGTCCAGAACGGCGGCGATCTCCTCGGCATAAAAGTCCGGACTGGCCGTGTTCAGCACCAGCTTGCGGCCCTGATGCTTGTGCCGGAGGATCTCCGCGCGCAGTTCCGGATAGATCCAGGTGTCCACACAATCATGGGCAAAGTCACGCGCCAGGCGCCGCAGGTGCGCCCGCTTCATGCCCCAGAGATAGGACAGGAAGGCCCGCTTGGCCAGGGCAGTATCCACCAGCCCCACAGCCCTGCCCAGGGCAAATGGCACAAACCAGGCGTGCAAAACGATCCGCCAGGGATGCCGGTGCAGGACGTAGTTGCAGAACAGCGTCTGCGTATCAAAAGGCAGCAGGGTGTGGTCGAGGTCGAAAAAGGCGTATCGCATCGGGAGAAGGCTTCAACGCCTTAGTATGGCAGGATTGATCCAGGCGACCGCCGTTTAGTGCAGTTCCTTGGGAAGCTGGTCCGCCAGTTTCTTGATGTTTTCCGCATGCGCCCTTGAGGTGATCAGCAGAGCGTCCTTGGACGATACAATAATGAGATCCTGCACACCGAGGAGCGCCACATGCTGGCCGGTCTGGGTGAAAACCAGATTGTCCGCCGCATCCAGCTGGGACAGCGCACAGTTGTGCTGGTTGTTATCCGCATCCGTTTTCAGATACTTGCCCACGGATGTCCAGTTGCCCACGTCATCCCAGTCAAAGGTGGCCTCGATGTTCAGCACCCGTGAAGCGCGCTCCATGAGCGCATAGTCAATGGAGAGCTTGGGCAGCTTGGAAAACTGCCGCATCACGGTAGCATTGAAATCCTTGGAGCCGCGCAGCTCTGAAACAAAATCCGCCAGGGCCGGACAATGGCGGGAAAGCTCGCTGAAAATGGCAGGGATGGTCCAGATGAACATGCCGGCATTCCAGGTGAAATTTCCCTGGGCAATGAAGTGCTCCGCCAGATCCGGATTGGGCTTTTCACGGAAGCGGGCCACTTCGTAGATGGCGACATCGCTGACGCCGAGCACGGAAGTGCGTTTTCCCCGCTCCACATACCCGTAGCTGGGGCAGGCCCAGGTGGGTTTGATGCCCACCGTGACCAGGCTGCTGGCGGATTCCGCCGCCTGGGCGGCGCAAAGAAGCACTTTTTGAAATTCCGCCGTGTTTTGGATCAGGTGGTCCGCAGGCAACACCATCATGGTGGCACCAGGATCCCGCGCCACGACCCAGCCGACGCCCAGGGCGATCGCAGGGGCCGTATCACGTTTTTCCGGCTCGGCGATGATGTTTTCCGCAGGAAGCTGCGGCAGCAGGGCACGCACCGCCGCCTCCTGCTGCCTGTTGGTCAGAATGACGATGTTTTCCTTCGGGACAACACCCTCAAGACGCTCCACCGTCATCTCCAGCAGGGTTTTCCCGCCGAACAGTTTCAGAAGCTGCTTGGGCAGGGCATCCCGGCTGACGGGCCAAAAACGTTGTCCGCTGCCCCCTGCTAAAATGAGGGCATATCGTGAGGGTGAGGCAGGCTGGCTCATCAAGAATCATGGAGCAATCGGGCCGTGGATCAAATTCCACTTTAGAGAATCTGCATGAATGCTATCTTGGCAATGATATGCCACCCGAGACCACCGCCGAACGCCACTACGAAACCTACGCCAGCATGATCGCTCCTGCCGCTGCAGGCTGTGCTCTGGGCATCCTCTTTGGGCGCGGCATGGGGCGTGGCACGTCCAACATCGTCTCCCTTTCCCTTCTGGCCGCCAGCGCTGCCATTGCGGCTCCGCTGATCACAGACATCGTCTCCCGCACGGCCAACCGCCCCACCTCAGCACGGGGCAGCCGCCGCCGCCTGGAAGGCATCCGCAACGGCGCCCTCCCTGATGACGGGCTGAAGGAATTTTACGTGGACTCCCCTAACCCATTGCTGCCCTGAGCTGCAGTGAGGGTGAAACTTAAAACCAGGTGAATCCGCAGCCACGTTGCTGCCGGACAAAGGAATCAACTGCCATACAACCAGCCTGAAGTGTGCTGGCGAATAACTGTGTCTGCCGCCTGAGACAGGGCTGCCAGTCCTGGCAGGTGGCGGCTTCAAAAAAACTGATTCCTACCCCATTATGAAAACATTGATCCAGTCCCTGGCATTTGCATGCCTCAGTCTTTGCGTCGTGAACACCAGCTTTGGTGCCGATGATAAAGACAAAGCCGCCAAAATGGCGGAGAAGGCCGCCGAGATGAACCACATCGCCATGAAAGATGGCAAGCTGTGGGTCATGAAAGACGGCAAGACCACTGAGCTGACCGAAACCGTCACCCTGATGGACGGCACCCAGGTCATGCAAGACGGCTCCTACATGGAGAAAGCCGGTGCTGAAAAGAAGATGCTCAAGGAAGGTGAAGCCATCACCTGGAAGGGCAAGGTGACCGACCATGACAAAGTCATGAAGGACATCGAAAAGCACAAGGAGAAGAAGGCTGCGAAAGCCGCCAAGGAAGCTGAAAAGAAATAAGCGGATGAGGCAGCTTCCCTGATGGCTTTACCTCAGGAAATCCATGCTTCCTCCATTCCACCAAGCGCGAAGGCATCCCCTTCGCGCTTGTTTTTTTTGTCTGGCCTTCTCTAAATCTTGAGTCCGAAAGGTGTAAAAAGCTCGAAAATGAGGTAGATTACAGCCAGCGCCACCAAGATGAGTCCGGGCATCTTCATGGCCTTCATGATGCGATGACTTACCGGGCCTGCAAAGTCACGGATGAGGCTTCCCCTGCTTTGACGGCGGCCTCTGCGGAAACCGTTTCTTTGCCAATCTTCGCTTCCAGATAATAGTCTCCCGCAGGGATGATGAATGAAGTGTTGGAGCTGGCGGTGATGCGGGTGCGTTTGCCCTCCAGGTTTGTTTTGGCAGTGTACACTGTCGTGTAGGATTTCACCACGGCTCCGGATGCGTCCTTGAGCGTGACATTGAGCACTCCACCCGGCAACAAAACGTGGGCTTCGGTGACCTCTCCAGCTTTCACCTCGGCCTCGGTCTCGCCAGTGACTTCGCCCCATTTGGCCTGAATGAGGTAACGTCCGGCCGGCACCTGATGATCGCTGGAGCTTCCGCCTCCGATGCGCTGGCGGCTGCCGTCCAGCTTGGCGCTTGCGGACAGAATGGTGTAATAAGCTTTCAGCGGCTCGCCTCCCTCCACCGGGGAGGCCGTCAGTTTCAGCACTCCGGCATTGGCGATCAATTCCCCCTCCGTCACCTCACCGGGCGTGACTTCGAACATGCCTTCTGCCTGGGAGCCGCCCCACTTGGCCTGCACGTGATATTCCCCGGCAGGCAGTTTGTATTCATCACCCGAGCCGCCTGCTACGCGGGGCCGGTTGCCTTTGAGGTCTTTTCCAGCCCGGGAGATGGTGAAGTAGGCCTTGAGTTTTTCTCCCCCTTCACGGGCCAGGGCTTGCAGCCGGAGAATGCCGGCATTGTAAACCAGGGTGATTTGCGGATCAGGCTCGGCCGGGACGGTGACCGCTTCCGTGATGACCGCGGTGCCCCAGGTGGCCTTCACCTGATATTTGCCAGGGGCCAGCTTGTAGCTTTCACCAGACCCGCGCGCCACCATCTTGGTCTCCCCATCTGGAGTAATGTTAAAGTAGCTCTTCACAGCTTCGCCGCCCTCTGAGAGCAGCGTGATGAAGGTCACGTTCGCCATGTCCACCTCCGGCTTGGGTGCCGGTGCCGGTGCAGGAGGCTCGGGTTTCGGAGCAGGGGCGGGCATCACCTCCGGGGCAGCCGCCTGGGGATCTGCGGTTTTGACCAGCGCTGTGGCCAGCGCATTGAGAAGGGTGGGCGCGTCAGACGCTGCCAGAAATTCACCCCCGGTCGTTTCAGCGATGCAGCGGATGGCATCCTGCTCGTCGCTCCCCAGGTCAAAACCCACCACATGAGCTGTAAAGTCAATGCCCAGGCTCTCCAGTTCCTTCACGGCCAGGCAGGGATCCTCGTCACAAGTTTCGATGCCGTCACTCACCAGGATGACCGTTGCTTTTTGTTCGGCATTTTTCAGGGCCTCCGCAGCCTGAATCAAGGAACCTGTGAGCGGGGTGCGTCCCTTGGGGATGAGAGCGTTCACGGTCTTGATGAAGGCCGTCTTGTCCACCGGGCCGGGCTGGATCAGCATCTCCATGTCCGCGCAGTCACCGCGCTTGCGATGCCCATAAACCATCAGTCCGAGATGCAGATTCGTATCCAGGCCTTCGATGATCTGCGCGACCGCAGCCCGGGCGATGTCAATCTTGGCACGTCCCTGGATCTTTCCCCACATGCTGCCGGAGCAGTCCAGGATCAATACCGCGCGTGCAGGAGTCGCCAGCTCTTGGGCGAACCCTGGATGAAGCAAGGAAACCAGTGCCAGGAGGGCTATCAGAAAACGATTTTTCATAGGTCGCAGGTGCAGTGAATGATACCCCCTTTCCGATGGCTTCGTTTCAGTATTCTCCTGAATGCAAATGATGCCCGCAGCATTGCATGGAAAAAAATCCCGGCCAGTGACTTCGACCGTATCATCGTCGGAAACAGCAATGTATTGAAAAGGATGGCAAAGCCCGCTGAAGCGCGCGCTCGCCGATGCCGGTGCGGGCGGATTTTGAAGACTGCGGCCGTCTCAGCCAGAGCGGTTGACACCGGAACCAGCCAAAAGGCATAATTAGTTAGGCGATATGTTCTCACTCTTCCGCCAGCACGCAGCGGAAGCCCACGCTGTCACTCCGGTAGTTTTCAGGATCATGCGTGCGATGGGAGGTCAGCAGTGTTTCCCGGCGTGCGCTTTTCCAGGAGCCGCCGCGCAGCACCCGCCAGTCCTTGTCCTCACGGTAGCGGTCCTGACACCATTCCCACACATTGCCGCCCAGGTCATAGAGGCCGTAGGGGTTCGGCCCGGAGGCCCGCGCATGCACCTCGCCACCGGACCAGGCATCCTGGTAGCCGGCGATGAAGTTGTCCGGGAAGTCGCCAGCCGACTCCTCCCCGCAGAGGTTGCCCGCATCCTGTGGCGGTGGCCAGGCTCTGCCCCAGGGGTAATGGCCGGGAAGGCGGTTGGATTTTTCCTCCGGTCGCCTGGTGGCTGATTCCAGATGTCCAATGCCTGCCGCGCAGCTCCATTCATGATCCGAGGGCAGGCGGTAGCGCTGTCGGAAACTGAGCCCCCCCGCCGCCCGTTCCCGTTGAGTGAGCCAGTCGCAAAAGGCCACCGCCTCCGTCCAGCTCACCTGGGTGGCGGGGCGTGCCGCATGTGAAAAAGGCTGATTCCGCGAGCGGCGAAACAGAGCCAGATGCCGCTCCTGCGTCTCCTCCCTTGCCACCAGGATGCTCCCCGTCCCCACAGGCACCTCTGCAAAGGACATGCCCAGGCTGTTGATCCAGGCCGCATGATTTACAGGCTTAGGATCCATGGAAACGCAGCCGCTGACCGCAATCATGAGCACTGTGACTGGCAGCCATCGGAAGACGGTCGGGAGACAAAAGCAGTTCATAGGTGCAACGGCCAGGATGTTCGGGAGCAAGGACCGTGATGAACCAGTGACGGCCTGGAAAATCACCCGTCAACCGATTCGTGGAGTCTGAATGCTGCTGTGACCGCGTGGGGTTTGATCATTTCCGGCAAGTATAGCCTAGCCTATTTTCAAGGATTGCCCGCCTGGTTGAGGAGCTTCTCAGAGGCCCGGCAGAACTTGGTGTCCGCCATAAAGATGGTTCATCCGCGAAGTCATGTGTGCCTTGGATATCGTGCAAAAGTCTGAATCACCAGGAAATGTGCTGCAAATGGCAACATAAAAGCACCTCATTAAAGCGGCCATAAATTATGCTTAATATGCTCATATTCAACACATTATACAGGATCCAGACACCCTCGGCACGCATCTCGCTGGAGAGAATAAGCGAGCAGGCCGCCAGTTCTTGACCGGCCTTCATTTCAAAACCTAACCAACCCACCCAAATGAAACGCATTTTCCAAATTCTCTTTCTTGCCGTGGCCGTCCTGGGTCTGTCCAGTTGTGCGACTTATGACCAAGGTTATGTCTCCTCACGTCCAGTCGGTCACTACCGCAGTTCCAGCTTGAACCAGGGGGTTCTTTATACCAGCAGCAACCGTTACTACCGGGGCAGCCCCGTCTCCTACCGGAGTTCTTCGCGCTACGGTCATCGGGATTATGGCCGTCGAGATCGTCATGACCGTTATGACCGCGACCGCCATGACGGCCACCGCAATGTCCGTTACAGCCCTCGCAGCAGCCGCAGCTCACGCAGTGCAGTGGACGCCCGCGTGAGAACCAACCTTGGAATCTTCCGTTAACGGTCAGCATTCTCAGCCAACCATATACGCATCATGAAACACCTCGTCACCCTCGGTCTCCTCACCACTCTGGCCTTGGCCGCTCCAAGTTGCAGCACCAGTGTCAATTCCAACTCCCGCGTTGGCGTTAAAAAATCCAAAGCTTCCCACAACCGTTCCGACACCAGTGTCCGGGCGAATGTGGGAACCTCCATTGGCCTGTAACCAGGAGACTTTAAAACCCCCACGGGGCGGATGGCACCAGTCCATCCGCCCCGTTTTCTTTATACTGGTGCATGACGCTGACGGAACTGCCGGGGTGTCATACCCGTGCGTTTGCGGAACTGCTGCGTAAACGCGCTCTGGTCGCAAAATCCATGGTTTAGCGCAATGTCCGCCAGGCTGTCGCCCGTATTCGTCAGCGCCTCCGCCGCTGCCTGAATGCGCATCCGTACCATCAGCTCATGCGGGGTGGTTCCCAGGGCCTCGCGCAGCTTGCGGTGAAGCTGCCGCTCGGAAACTCCGACGGCCACGGCCACATCCGCAGCGCTCAGGCTTTCATGCAGATGCGCCTGCAAATAAGCCACCGCCGCCGTCACTTCACGCGCGGTGTGTCTTGTAGCCTGCTCATCATAACGACGGCTCAGGCCCATGATGCCGATGATCTTCCCGCCCTTGCCCTGGATGGGCAGCTTGGTCGTCATGAACCAGTTCAGCACCCGCTGCTCATCCAGCCACAGTTCCAGCCGGTTCACCACCGGGCGGCCCGTGCGGATGATCTCCTGGTCATCTTTGCGAAAGGCCACGGCCACGTCCGGCGGGAAAAAATCATCATCCGTCTTGCCAACGATCTCCCGCTCACTCTTCAGCCTCAGGCGCTCCAGCTTGGCCGCATTCGCCGTGATCATCCGCCCCTGCGCGTCTTTCACAAAAAAGAACACCCCAGGCAGATGGTCGAACATCGTCCGCATCGCCTGCGGATCGGACATGCGGGAGAAAAAGTCAGTCTGGAGCCGGGGTCGGTTCATGGCAGGGATTTAACAAAAATTGGCGCTCACTCACAAGACGCAGTCCGTTTACCTCTGCTATTTCTTAAAGTCATGCGCACTCTGATTTTCTCATTGCTCACCCTCACGCCATTGCTCGGCGCGCAGGAAACCGACCTCGTCATCTATGGCGGCACACCAGCCGGCATCAGTGCCGGAGTCACCGCCGCCCGTGAAGGTGCATCCGTGGTCATCATCGAACCCACGAAGTGGATTGGAGGCATGGTCACCGGTGGCCTCAGCCGCACAGACAAAGGCAAGGAACAGACCATAGGCGGCTTTCCGCGTGAGTTCTTCACCCGCGCCGCCGCCGCCAAACCGGACACCGTCATGTGGTATGCCGAACCCAAAGTGAATCTGGCCACCTATCAGGAAATGCTGAAGGAAGCCGGGGTCAAAGTCATCACCGCCCAGTCCTTAAAATCCATCACCCAAGACGGCACCCGCATCACCAGCCTGACCACCAGCGATGGCAGCACCTACAAAGGCAAAATGTTCGTCGATGCCACCTATGAGGGCGACCTCATGGCCGCCGCCAAAGTCAGTTACATCGTGGGTCGCGAAAGCCGCGCGCAGTATGGCGAGCCACTTGCCGGCTACTACCCCATGCCCATCCGCCCGCGCACCGTGGAAGTGATGGAGAGCGATTGCCCCAGCATCGGCGGCACCGGCCCTGCCTATGTCCACGGCACCCCCATCGCCATCCCGGCCCTGGATGACGCCGGCAAACCCATCTTCGGCGTCTATGAAGATCCCAAGCTGGAACCCGGCAGCGCCGACCACCGCACCCAGGCTTATAACTTCCGCCTTTGTGTCACCCAGCGCCCGGACATCATGATCCCCTTCCCCAAGCCGGCGAACTACGAACCCCACAAATACGAGCTTCTCCTGCGCCTCATCAAAGCCTTCCCTGGCATCCGTTTTGGCCGCATCTTCCACATCGGCAGCACTTCCCATGGCAAATTTGACCTCAATGCCCAGGGCCTGTTTTCCACCGACTATCCCGGTGCGAACACCGAGTATCCCGATGGCGATGCCGCCACCCGCGCCCGCATCTGGCAGGATCACGTGGACTTCATCCAGGGCATGCTGTGGTTCCTCGGCCACGATGAGCGCGTGCCGCAAACCCTGCGCGACCAGGCCAATTCCTGGGGGCTTTGCAAAGATGAATTTGCCGATAACAACCACTGGCCCTACGCCCTCTACATCCGCGAAGGCCGCCGCATGATCGGCGAATACGTCATGATCCAGGGCGACCTGCAAAACGACATCTTCAAGGACGATTCCATCGCCATGGGCTCCTTCCTCATTGATTGCCACATCGTCCAGCGCATCGTCGCTGAGGACGGCACCGTCCGCGATGAAGGCAGCTTCCCGGATGATCCCGCCATGGCCTACCAAATCGCCTACCGCAGCCTCACGCCCAAGCGCTCCGAGTGTGAAAACCTGCTCGTCCCCGTCTGCCTTTCCGCCAGCCACATTGCCTATTGCTCCCTGCGCATGGAGCCCGTGTATATGGCGATGGGTCATGCCTCCGGCCTGGCAGCCGTGATGGCCATTCAAAGTGGCAGCTCCGTGCAGACCATTGATGTCCCAGCTTTGCGAGAAAAGTTAAAGAAACAAAAAGCCGTCATCGAACTGACGGAAATGGCCAATCTCATCCGCTCCTCCAAGCTGCCCGGCCTCGTCATGGATGACAAAGCTGCCGAGCTCATCGGAGACTGGTCCTCCAGCAATTATGGTGCCCCGGTGGATGCTACCAGCCGCCATGACAAAAACACGGACAAAGGCGAAAAAAGCATCATCTACCGTCTCCAGATCCCTGCCGATGGCAGCTACGAAGTACGCGTGTCCTATGCTCATGCGCCCAACCGCGCCACCAATGTACCCGTCACCATCCAGCACGCCAATGGCAGTGAAACCGTCTTGGTGAACCAAAAAAAGAAACCCACCGTGGAGAAAATCTTCACCAGCCTCGGCACCTTCACCTTCAGCGCCGACAAGCCCGCCATCATCACCATCAGCAACAAAGACACCGACGGCATCGTCGGCGCCGACGCCGTGCAGTTGCTGAATAAGTAAGCCGGCCCGCCAACAAGGCGTGAGGGCATCTTGCCCTCAACCTGAGGCCGGGACAGCCTCACACCTTGGATACCCAACCGGTTTCCCTGGCCTCACAATGTGACCAGGGGAACCGGTTGTTTTTTCAGCAGCCTGCGGCGTTTGTTCCTCACCTGCCTTTTATGAAAACGCTGCTCCCCTTTGCTCTGCTGCTGACCACGGCGCTGCTGTCCGCAGCCGACCCCGCCAAGCCTCTCGATCTCGGGTCCCGCTGGGAACTGTTTTTGGATGAGCATCTCATTGCCAAAAAAGAAGGCGTCTCCCTGAAGCTGCACGAACCGGTCCGCCGCGAGGTGGTGCTGACCACCGACAAGCCCTGGGAAGGCCCCACCTGCGCGTACTTTTCTGCCGTGCAGGATGGAAAAAAAGTGCGGCTTTATTATCGTGGCTCATCGGGCGGATCGGACCACTCGGCAGACCAGGTCACCTGTGTGGTGGAAAGCGAGGACGGCATCCATTTCACCCGCCCCAATCTCAACCTCATCGAAGCCGGCGGCACGAAGGAAAACAATGTCCTCTGGCGCGGTGTCGAGTCCCATAACTTCGCCGCTTTTCTCGATACCAACCCCGCTGCCAGGCCGGAGGAGCGCTTCAAGGCCCTCGGTGGCGTCAAGCAGCCCGGCAAGAACTGGCAGACTGGCGAGACTCCCGGCGGCCTCTATGCCTTTGCCTCCGCAGACGGCCTCACCTGGCGCAAGATGCGCCCGGAAACCGTCATGACCAAAGGCGCTTTTGACTCCCAAAACATCGCCTTCTGGGATGCGCCAAACAACCGCTACACCAGCTACACCCGCATCTTCAGCAACCGCACCCGCGCCATCCAGAGCAGCTCTTCACCCGACTTTCTGAGCTGGGGTGACTCCACTCAAAACCGCTATGCGGAAGACGCACCCCGGGAGCACTTTTACACCTCCGCCACCGTTCCCTGCCCGACAGCTCCGCACCTCTACCTGGCCTTTCCCAAACGCTTCGTCCAGACCCGCAAGAAGATTCCCGATCACAAGATTGGAGGCGTCTCAGACACCATCTTCATGACCAGCCGCGATGGTGTGAAGTGGGACCGGCCTTTCCTGGAAGCCTGGCTGCGCCCCGGCCCGGATCCCCTCAACTGGACGGACCGCAACAACATGGTCGCCTCCGGCATTGTCGAAACCGGCCCCGGCGAATGGTCCCTCTATGCCAGTGAGCACTACCGCTACCCCGACCACCGCCTGCGCCGCCTCACCGTCCGCAAGCAGGGTTTCGCCTCCGTCCATGCCGATGCCAGAGGCGGCGAGTTTGTGACGCCGCCGCTCACTTTTACCGGCCAAAAGCTGCTGCTCAATTACGCCACCTCCGCCAGCGGCAGCGTGCAGATCGAGATTCAGGATGCCTCCGGTCAGCCCCTCCCCGGCTTTGCATTGACAGACATGGCTGAGCTTTATGGCGATGAATTTGAAGCCGCCGCCACCTGGAAAAACGGCACTTCCCTCTCCACGCTCAACGGCCAGACCGTCCGCCTGCGCATCGTCCTGCGTGATGCTGACCTTTACGCCCTGCGATTTGCCGAATAACACTGGCTGCCGTGTTGCGCCCAGGCCTTTTTCTTTGTCCACTCCCACATGAAACTCCGCCCTTCCCGAATCCTTCGCGAACTCCGTGCCGGTCAGAATCCCACTGTCTTCAAACTCAACCTCATAGATCCGCGCATCATCGAGCTCGCCGGCCTCGCCGGGGCCTCCGCTGTGTGGCTTTGCAATGAGCACGTGCCCAATGACTGGCTGAACCTGGAGCATCAGATCCGCGCCGCCAAGCTCCATGACATGGACACCATCGTGCGCGTGAACAAAGGCGGCTACAGCGAATATGTGAAACCCTTCGAGTGCGATGCAACCGCCATCATGGTGCCTCACATCACCAGTGCCGAAGAAGCCCGCAATGTCGTGGACATGGTGCGCTGCCGCCCGCTGGGCAGCAAGGCCCTGGACGGCGGCAACATGGACGGTCTTTTCTGCCAGGTGTCCCTGGCCGACTACGTGACCCACTGCAATACCGAAAAGTTGGTTATTCTCCAGATCGAATCCCCCGAGGCCCTGGAGCAGGTGGACGAGATTGCCGCCGTCCCCGGTTATGATGCGCTCCTCTTTGGCGCGGGTGATTACAGCCACCGCGTCGGCCTGCTAGGCCAGGCCACGCATCCGGATGTCGTCGCCGCCCGCAAGCGTGTGGCCGCCGCCGCGCTGAAGCATGGCAAGCACGTCGCCGTCGCCTCCCTCTTTGGCCAGAAGGAACAGCTCATCGAAGAAGGCACCCGCATCTTCACCCTCGGTGCCGACGTGATTGAACTGGGCAATGCCCTGCGCAAAATGGTCACCAGTTTCCATGGCGATGCTCCCGCAGCCGCCGCCGATTCCGTGTACGCCTCCAAATAACCGCTGCGCTCTGCCATGCTTCCTTCCTTCTCCCTCAAAGATCACACCGTCCTGCTCACCGGAGCCGCCGGCTTGTTCGGTCGCGGACTGGCCAGCGCCCTGGCCGAGGCCGGTGCCACGCTCATCATCGCCTCCCGCAGTGCGGACAAGTTGCAGGCCGTGGCGGAGGAAGAAACCGCACGCGGCCACCGTGTCCTCGCCGAAGCTTTTGATCAGGGAGATGAAGCCTCCATCCTGGCATTGAAGTCACGCATTGAAGAAAAATTCGGCCCACTTCATGGCCTGGTCAACAACTCCGTCCTGCGCCCCATGAAAGGGGCCAATGGCAGCGTGGAGCAGTGGGAGGACTCCATGCGGGTCAATGCCACCGGCGTCATGCTCATGCACCGCCACTTCGGCAGCTCCATGGCCGCCGCCGGACGCGGCAGCATTGTGAATATCGGCAGCATCCAGGGCAGCATCGGCCCCAGTTATGAACTGTATGCAGGCACGAATATGGGCGACATGCCGCCCGATTATTTCTTCCACAAAGGCGGCATGGTCAACCTCACCCGCTTTTACGCCGCCCTCTACGGACCTAACAATGTGCGTGTCAACTGCCTCGCCCCCGGCGGTTTCTTCAACAACCAGCCCGAGCTCTTCGTCCAGCGCTACAGCGAGCACACCATGCTCAACCGCATGGCCGATAACGACGACCTGGGCGGCTCCGTCGTCTTCCTCCTCAGCGCCGCCTCCCGCTACATCACCGGCGTCAACCTCCCCGTGGATGGCGGTTACACGGCGAAGTAGAGGATGGACCTTTGATCCCGGATCCTTCATGATCGGGGCATGAAATGGATTCTGTTCGCCGTCTCCAGCCTCAGTCTCTCCGCAGCTGAGCCGCTCACCCTGCCCTTGTGGCCAGACGGTGCCCCTGGCGTGATGACCGCACCCTCGGAAGCCACGGCAGAATTCATTCGCAAGCGGTCCGGCAAGAACACCGTCACAAATGTCACCTCGCCCACCCTCACGGTATATCGCCCGGAGAAGCCGAACGGCACCAGCGTCATCGTCGCCCCCGGCGGAGCCTATGCCTTTCTCTCCGCTGTCCACGAAGGCACCCAGGTCTGCGAATGGCTGAACACCCTCGGCGTCACCGGCATCCTTCTTACCTATCGCACCCCCACCCGTGACGAACCCTCACTTCATGAAAAGCCGGTACAGGATGCACAAAGAGCACTGGAGATCATCCGCCAGCACGCTGCGGAATGGAAGCTGAACCCTGACCGCATCGGCCTCCTTGGCTTCAGTGCAGGCGGCAATCTCCTGGCCCATCTGGCCTGCCACCGGGATCTGGAAAACTATCCTCAAAATCACGATCTCAACGCCCAGAAACCGCGCCCCAACTTTGGCATCATGATCTATGGCGGTGGACTTCTGGACCCCGCCGATCCCATGAAACTGAAAGCTGGCTTCACCGTTCCTCCCGATGCCCCGCCCCTGTTCATGGCCTGTGCGAGCGATGATGGAAACAACCCCATTGCCGCCACACTGCTCTACCTCGAATACAAGAAGCACAACCTCCCCGTCGAACTTCATCTATTCTCAAAAGGCGGCCACGGCTTCGGAATGCGTGACAACGGTCACCCCATCAATGCCTGGCCCGCCCGCTGCGCCGAATGGATGGACAGCAATGGCTGGCTTCCCACCATTGCAAAACTGGATGCGGCTATTCAGAGCGCGGAAAATGAGTTGCAAACAATCCACCACAACCTCCAAAAGTTTGGATGCGCGGACGAACTGCCCATTATTCTCCGCGAGATAGCCCAGGTCAAAAGTGAACTCGCCGAATCATCAATCGCCTCTGATAGTAAGAGGCGGAAACATCTCGAAGACAAGCTGAAGGAGATGCACATGGCCGTCGAAAAACTGAAGCGAGAACTTCAGCCTTCACTCAACGCTGAGAAGTTGATTGAGACTACCAACCGCCTCAAAACCGACATCGTCCGGCTACAAGCCGAGCGCGAATGGCTCCAGCAAATCCAGCAATCTGCCTCTTCCCAATAACACACCTCACGCGTTTTTTGCCTTCACCGCTACCGCCTCGATCTCATACCGCAGTGAAGGCGGCAGGCAGTTGGTGATGGTCGTGCGGGCCGGAAAAGGCGCGCTAAAATATTCACGATACAGTTGGTTAAACGTCGTCACATCCTCCGCATCGCGCACATAGTTGCGCGTCTGCACCACATGGGCCAGATCACTGCCCGCCGCCTCCAGCACCTTGCGCAGATTTTCCACCGACCGGCGGAATTCCCCCTCAAAGCTGTCCCCCACGATCTTCCCCGTCTCATCCACTGACGCCTGCCCCGAAACAAAAATCAAATCCCCCACCACCACACTCGGGCTGAACGGCAGATGCGAGGTCGGCGTGTCCGGATTTTGCGGATAGGAAATGAGAGGATGGGTCATCATGTTATGGAGATCAGGACCTGCCATGCTGGCCTGGTTTTTCAAACTGAAATTGCCTGTGCTCTCCTTTCATCACCTTGACGTCACACCTCACGGGTGGGACAACAATGTCTCTTCACGTCACCGCGTTCCTCATGTCCCACCAGCCCCACAACATCCATGCCGGCACCCAGATTGTCACCCGGGTGAGTGTGCATGGCAGCAACAACGCCCTCATTCATCCCTGCGGAGCCGTGGGCATCGTCACGCGCACGCCTTGCGGGGAGGAGCAGCGTTACCTCATCCGTTTCCCGGACGGTTTTGAGGCCGCCCTGCTGCCTGATGAGATGGAGGTGCTCAAGCATTTCAAAGACCGGCTGGACGGAGAGTCTCCTTCGCTTCAGGACTTCTCATTGGAAGACCATGTCATCTACCGGTGCATCGTGGGTTCACGAGCTTACGGTCTGGAGACAGAGGCTTCGGACACCGATCTGCGTGGCATTTACCTCGCCCCTGCGGAGCTTCACTGGTCGCTCTACGGTGCCCCCGAACAGTTTGAAGACAATGAACAGCAGGCCTGTTATTGGGAGCTGCAAAAGTTCATCACCATGGCCCTCAAAGCCAACCCAAACATCCTGGAATGCCTCTATTCACCCCTGGTTGAAAAGGCCACGCCCATCGCCCAGGAACTCCTGGCCATGCGTGACAAGTTTCTCTCCCAGATGATCTTCCAGACCTTCAATGGGTACGCCCTCAGCCAGTTCAAAAAGATCGGGCAGGACCTCCGCAACCAGGGCCAGGTGCGCTGGAAGCATGCCATGCACCTCCTCCGCCTCCTCATGACCGGCGCCGCCACCCTGCGCGAAGGCCGCGTCCCCGTGCACGTCGGCACCCACCGCGAAGAACTCCTCGCCGTAAAGCGTGGCGAACTCACCTGGGACCAGGTGGATGCCTGGCGCCAGCGCCTGCACCGCGATTTCGAACAAGCGCTTGCCGAAACCAAACTCCCCGAAAGACCCGACTACGAAGCCGCCAACCGCGTTCTCATCACCGCCAGAACAGCCGCCGCACCTAAAACATAACGTATTCTCCACCCTCACCATGACCGATGACCCCCGCCTCCAGCGCATCACTTCCGCGCAGCCGTATCCGCTGCTGTTTGCGACCATCAGCGGCGCGCATCTGTATGGCTTCCCTTCCCCGGATTCGGATGTGGATCTGCGGGGCGCACATGTGCTGCCCTTGAAGGAAGTTCTGGGCCTGGATGCCAGACACGAAACAATAGAAGACTCCCGCATTATCGAGGGACTGGAGATGGACATCGTCAGTCACGATGTGAAGAAGTTTTTCAGCCTGCTGCTGAAGAAAAACGGTTACGTGCTGGAGCAGCTTTATTCCCCGCTCATCGTCCATACCACACCGGAACATGCTGAGCTGAAGGAGATCGCCAAAGGCTGCATCACAAGACATCATTCGCATCATTACCTGGGTTTTGTGCACACGCAGTGGGAGCTGTTTTTGAAGGAGTCCCCGCATCGTGTGAAGCCGCTGCTCTATGTCTATCGCGTGCTGCTGACCGGCATCTGGATGATGCGCACGGGCGAGGTGGAAGCGAACCTGGTCGTGCTGAATGAAACCTTCCGCCTGCCTTATCTCAATGACCTCATTGCCCTCAAGCTGACCGGACCCGAGCAGGGCACGCTGGACGATGCCAGCCTGGCCTTCCATCAAAGCGAATTCGAACGTCTCCGTGCCGAGCTCCAGTCGGCCCACGAAGCCAGCACCCTGCGCGAAACACCCGAAGAATCCGCCCGCGCCGCCATCAACGACCTCCTCATCCGCATCCGCCTCGCTCACGGGATCTGACTGTGGATCAGCCGGGCGGCCTGGGCGGCGGGCAGGTCTTTCTGATCGGGATCGGCGAGCATTTTTTGCAGGGTCGCCTTGGCATCGGTGGGGCGGTTTTCATCCAGATAGAGCCGCGCCTGATACAGATGGGCGCGGGCTTTATCCGCAGCGATGACGTAGAGGCTCAGGGCATGTTCCAGAAGGTCAATGGCCTCGGCGTTCCGGCCCTCGCTGGCGGAGAGGAGGGCGGTCAGCTCCAGCAGGTGTGGTTTGATGCGGGTCTCTGCGAGACCGGTGAGGGCCTCTTTCAGCGGGCGGCTGTCCTCACCGGAAAGGCGGATGGCGGTGCCTTGGTAGAGGGCGTAGTCGCGGTCGCGGCCGTCGCCCATGCTGGAGCCGGGGCCTTTGGCATAGGGCCGGTATAAAGGGTCCCCACAGATCACATTCATCCAGGACAGCACCGGCGTGGCATTCCAGGCGGCCTCGGCCAGAGTATAGCCTTCCAGCAGGCGCTTGTTCAAGATGTCAAAATGGACCGTCAGGCTCAAGTAGGGCTCAAAAACATTCCCCAGCGCCGCCGCCGCTCCCTGGCGCAGCAACGGTCCCACCCAGTGCCGGTCCGGCGACCGCAAGGCGGCACCGCTAAAAGAATGCAGATGGCAGGCGATGGCACCCGGCTGAAATTTAAATGACGGGCTGGAGATGGCCCCGCTCGCGTTCGTAGTGTACCAGCCGAAATAAAAGGCGGTATCCGGCAGCGGCCAGTGGTCCTGAATCACCTTCTCCGCCTTGTCCACATACACCGGAATACCTTTTTCCCGGAACAGAATGGCACTGCGGGCCAGCCAGTCCTCCCCCTCCTGATAAGCCCCGTCTTTTTGCGCCAGGTCAATGACCGCCCGTCCCCGCAAGCCGTTCGCCTCCGCCTCCAGCGAATCGTCAATCATCCGTTTCACCGTATCTGCATCCGGACCGTCAAGCCGACCCACCAGGAGGAGCCCCGGGGTGCCCTGAAACATCTGGAAGCGCATGTCCTGGCCGTAATACGGATTGCGCAGCGCACCCGCGATGGGCTGTCGCGGCAGGCCTAACAAACTAAGCTCACTGTCCACACTGGCCTCATCCTCCTGGGTGTTTTTGGGGTTTTGGGCATCCCGCTGAATTTGGAAGGGGATGCCGTGCATCAGCACCACCACCCGCACAGCCGATTCCGCCACGGTCATGGCCGGCATGGACTTGCCCGTCACGGGATCTTTTAGCTCCTGCTGTCCCAGCCGCCACCAGCCCCGGCGCACAAACTCCTCAAACAGCGGCTTGCGCAAAAGTTCGTTATACTCCTGCCGCGTCATCGAATCCTTGATCGGGCAGTCGAGCCCGATAAGCCGCTCCTTTGGAATGCCGCGCTTCTCCGCATAGTATTCCGCCAGCTCCCGCGACTGCGCAAAGTCCCGGTTATACACCACCACCGTCTCCCCGTTTAAATCCAGCGCGGGCTCCGGGTCCTGCGCGCAGAGCCAGGGTAAAAACCCGATAAGAACAGCCGCCACCAGAAGCGTCACGCCTCTCATCATGCCGCCCAAGGCCAATGGTAATCGGTCATTCGTCATTCTGAATTCGTCATTCACACATCCCAGTTCAACTCCAGCCCATCATAAGCAATTTTCACCCCCGCCGGCAGCAACGGCTCCGCCCGTGAGTGCATGATCTCGCATTGCAGATGGGTCAGATACGTGCGGCGCGGTTTCAGCCGCTCCTGCACCGCCAGAGCTTCGACAAAGTTCATGTGAGTAGGATGCTCCGTATGGCGCAGCGCATCAAGGATGAGCGTGTCCACCCCTTCCAGCGCCTCCAATGTTTCCGGCGGAATGACCTTCGCATCGGGGATGTACGCGCACAGCTTGATGTCACGCCTGCTAAACAGGTAGCCAATGGTCTCCACCTTGCCATGCTGGACCGGCAGCGGTGTGACCAGTGTTTCCCCCAGATGAAACGGGCCGTGGATGGGCTTCGGAAACGGTTTCAAATAACCCCGGTAACGGTTCTCCCCGTTAAAGGCAAAGGTGAACATGCGCTCCAGCATGGCCAGGCACGAGGGCATCCCATAAATGGGCATGAACTGGTCTGGCTCGATGGTGAACCGGCGCAGGTCGTCGAAACCCGTCAGGTGGTCCATGTGCGGATGGGTGAACAGCGCCGCATCCACCCGGCGGATGCCCGCACGCAGCACCTGGGTGCGAAAGTCCGGCCCCGTGTCCACCACCCAGCTCTGCTCCGGTGTGCGCAGCCACAGGCTGGAGCGCAGGCGGTTGTCGCGCGGATCCAGGCTGCGGCAGGTCTCGCAGTCGCAGCCGATCATCGGGATGCCGACGGAGGTGCCGGTGCCGAGGAATGTAAGCGTTAGATCTGGCATGTCAGGGTTAACGTATAGCGGTAAATTGGCCCATGGAACGCAAAGAATACAGCGAGTGATTTTTTGCCTTGCCTGAGGCTTTTTACGACTATGAAAGGAGGCATGACAGAAAGTTATCTTCAGCGATTTGGCGGCATCGCCCGGCTGTATGGCGCGCAGGCCCTGCCGCGCTTCCATGGTGCGCGGGTGGCTGTCATCGGTGTCGGCGGGGTCGGCTCCTGGGTGGTGGAGGCGCTGGCCCGCAGTGGCATCGGCTCCCTGACGCTCATGGACATGGACGATGTCTGCATCACCAACACCAACCGCCAGCTCCCCGCCCTGGCCCACACCATCGGCTATCCCAAGGTGGATGTGCTGGCCCGCCGCGTGGCCGAGATCCACCCCGAATGCCACGTCCAGGCCGTGCCGGAATTCTTCCTGGAAAGCAGTGCCGACCGCCTCCTCGCCCCCGGTTTTGACTGCTTGGTGGATGCCGTGGACAGCACGAATATCAAAGCCCTCATTATCGCCAAGGCGCGGGCGCTGGGCATTCCCGTTGTCGTTTCCGGCAGCGCCGGTGGACGGCGCGACCCGACCCAGATCAAAGTCGCCGATCTCGGCCAGGCCGGCGCCGATCCCCTCCTGCAGCAGGTGCGCCGCCGCCTGCGCGAGGCTCACGGCTTCCCCAAAAGCCCCGAAGGCAAACCCATGCACTGGGACGTGCCCTGCGTCTATTCCACGGAAAAAGCCGTCTATCCACAGCCCGATGGAACCTGCTCCACTCAGCGCGAGACGGGTACTGAAACCGGCCTCCGCCTCGATTGCGCTGCGGGCTTCGGTGCCGCCACCTTCGTCACCGGCACCTTCGGCTTCGCTCTGGCTGCGGAGGTGCTGCGGGTGCTGCTCAGTCCGTCACGGTGATTGTTGTCCCATCGGGCGCGCTGAATAACCAGCAGTAAGCAAAGAAAGCCCCATAAATCCCGCGAATGCATAAGCGAGATCACCGAGCATGAATAGCACCGGCAGGAAAATCAAATAAGGCGCACCAATGGTAGCGAAAAGGCTGGTCTTCCTCGACTTCCCTCTTTCCACTTTGCGCAGATCACGCCGGTAAAACCACCCAATTACCCACCCCGCAGGGATGCCAGCCAGGACCAGCAGCACTTGATAGAATATCAGGGGCGAATTCATCCTTGATCATTTCTTCATCCTACAGGCGTCAGCACCACCTTCTGCACATCCAGCACGGCCGATTTCACCTTGTTCACCGGATTGATCTGCAAGCGCTGCTTGCCCGGGGCCTTGATCTCGATCTCGCCCAGCGGGACGTCCTGCCAGTTTTGAAATCCGCCCGTGTCCTGCGTGGTGAATTTCAGCGTCTGGTCGGCATGCTTCACCTCCACCTCGCTGCCGTGGTTACCCCCGCCGCAGCCGTGGCTCACCGTCACCTTGTAGCGGCCGGGCTGGGCCACTTCAAATTCCCATTCCGCCAGATCCTCTTCGGAGGTCCAGAAGCCCAGGCAGTTCTTTTCCGGCTTCGGCTCATAACGCATGTTCTCAGACCAAGTGATCGCATTTTTCGCCTCCAGGAGAATGCTACCATCCTCCGCCTGTTTCGGCATTTCCCCCTCACAGGTGGGGATGAGGGCGATTTCGTGGATCGTGAAGCTCGCGTCTTCAGTCGGCGGCGTCAGCAGTGAAAAAGGCACATCCCCCGGCTGCGGAATGTACAAGTCCCCCAGATACGTTTTACGGGGCTTGGGGGAGGACGAAAGAGACTTCTTCACCACCAGCTCCCCCATGCGAAACTGCATGCCCAGCGCCGCCCGGTTCAGCGTGTAGGTCAGCCGAACCTGATAACGGCCCCAGCGCTTCGCCTTAAATTTGGTACCCGTATAGGTCTCCCAATGCGCCCCGTTGCTGTGATCCCAGCTGTCCGGACCCATCACGATGATTCCCCGGCTCGGCATGTCTTTGCGCTCCAGCGGCTCATCACTGCCGAAGCCGGCAATGTCCACCGCCTCAGGGAACGTGGTCTCCGCCATCACCGGCTTTTCCTCGGCGGGTACCTCCTTCTTTTCAGAGGTTTCTTCGGCATTTGCCACCGCCTGGGTTTTCTCAGGCTGATTCACCTCCGTCTTGGCGGGAGCCTCTTCAGCGGTTTTCGTGGCGGCCTTGGGTCCGCAGGAGGCCAGGCTCAGCGCCAGAGGGATAACAAGAAATGAAAGGGGCTTACGAATCATGATAAATGGGGAAGAAGCATCGCTGCCGGATGTCAAAAACCGTCAGGGCGTGCCTCTGCAACGGGCGAAGCCCACCCTTCTTTAGCCTGAATCGCCTCCTATTGGCGATAAAAATAGGGAAAACAAAATCCAAGCTCCTTATCGAAAGAGTCTGGCCTTTCACGACGATTCACTGGCATACCAGTGCGATATCATATGTCCCGTCCCCTGTTATCCACCGCTTCGCCGACCGATTCCCTCGCCCCGGTCCGCTTGCAATCCCGCGCTTATTCGGAGCTGCGCCGCCTCATCGTCTCTGGTGAATTCCCCCCCGGCACTTTCCTCTCGGAGCGCCAGCTCGCCGCCCAGCTCGGCATGAGCAAGACCCCCGTCCACGTCGCCCTGGAGCGCTTGGAGTCGGAGGGTTTTGTCACCATCTCCGCCCAGCAGGGCATCGTCGTACGGGGCCTCAGCGTGGATGACATCGTGGACCACTACGAGCTCCGTGAAGCCGTGGAATCCTGGGTCGTCCGCCGCCTCGCTGGAAAGCTGAATCCCGCCCAGCAGGCCGAATTGCAGGCCAATCTCCAGCACCAGCACGAGGCCCTCGCCACCTGGGATATGGTGCGGCTCATGCACTTGGATGAGCAGATGCACTACCTCCTCTGCTCCTACCTGAACAACCGCGAAATCGCCTCTACCATGGAGCGCCTGCGCGATAAAATTCACCAGGTCATCCTCCGCGTCACCGAAACTGACCGCACCCGCCCGGCCGAAAGCACCGCCGAGCACGTCCGCATCATCCAAGCCATACTCGACGGCGAACCGGACCTCGCCGCCCGCCTCATGACCGAGCATCTGGAGGCCGGCAAACGCCGCATTCTCAATCCCGAACGCTTCTCCCGCTGATGCGCCATTTCCTTCCAGTGCTGCTTCTGGCCACCCCGCTCAGCCTCGCAGCGGCCACCCCGGATTTCACCCAAGACATACTCCCCATCTTCCAGCAGCACTGCCTGGACTGCCACGGCCCGGACAAGCAGAGCGGCGGCATGCGCTTTGACCAAAAGCACGTCCCCCTCGCCGGCGGCGATTCCGGCACGCCCGCCATCACCCCTGGCCAGCCAGAGCACAGCCAGATGCTCCAGCGCCTCACCTCGTCCAGCAAGGACGACCAGATGCCGCCAAAGGGCGTCCGCCTGGCGCCTGAAAAGATCGCCCTCTTCCGCCAATGGATCGCCGCTGGTGCGCCCTGGCCAGAATCGGATTCGCCCAGCATCGCCTCATCAGAAACCAAACCCGCCTCCACCCACTGGTCTTTCCAGCCCCTCAGCGACCCCACACCGCCTAACGTCAAGGATGAAAACTGGCCGCTGAATCCCATAGATCGTTTCATCCTCGCCCGCCTCGAAGCCGAAGGCCTCACCCCCGCTCCCGATGCCACCCCCGCCGCCCTCATCCGCCGCGCCACCTACGACCTCACCGGCCTCCCCCCCTGCCCCGAAGAAGTCCGCTCCTTTATCGGGGAGACCTCTGAAAATTCGTCATTCGACATTCGTCATTCGTCATTTGAATCCCTCATCACCCGCCTCCTCCAAAGCCCCCGCTACGGTGAGCGCTGGGGCCGCCACTGGATGGACTGGGTGCGCTACGCCGACACCGCCGGCGACAACTCCGACTACCCCATTCCCCAGGCCTACCTCTACCGGAACTACATCATCCAGTCCTTCAACGACGACGTGCCGTATGACCGCTTCCTCACCGAGCAACTCGCCGGAGATCTCCTTCCCACCAGCAGCCAGCAGGAAAAAAACCGCCTCACCATCGCCACCGGCTACCTGGCCATGGCCCGCCGATTCGGCTCCCTCGTGGAGCGTTACCCGCAGCACCTCACCATTGAGGACACGCTGGATAATCTTGGCCGCACTGTCATGGGCCTAACATTGAGTTGCGCACGCTGCCACGACCACAAGTTCGACCCTGTCTCCACCCGCGACTACTACGGCCTGTACGGCATCTTTGCCAGCACCCGCTACCCCATGCCCGGCCTGGAGCTCTTCCAGACGCAGAACGACTTCATCCCCCTCGTCCCCGAAAAAGAAGCCGCCCAAAAGCTCCAGCCCTTCCAAAAAGAAACCGCCCGGCTCACCGCCGAAATGGAAAAGCTGCTCGCCGCCTGTGAGGACAAGGCCGTGGAAAATGCCCGCCGCGAGCGCGACGCCACCCTGGATGAACAGCGCCGCATGAAGGGCGACCTGGACCGCATGATGCTCAAGGCCCGCAAGGCCGGCGAAAACCTCGCCAAGCATCTGAAGACCCTCCCCGTCATCCCCACCGCCTATGCCGTCCAGGACCGGCAGCCCGTCAATGCCCGCATCCAGATCAAAGGCGAGCCCGACCGCCCCGGTGCTGAAGTTCCCCGCAAGTTTCTGGACATCCTCGGCGGCCAGCCATTGCCCCCGGAGGCCGCACAGACCAGCGGCCGTCTCCAGCTCGCCCAGTGGCTTACCCATCCGGAAAATCCCCTCACCTCCCGCGTCATCGTCAACCGCATCTGGCAACGCCATTTCGGCAGGGGCCTCGTCCCCACCACCAGCGATTTCGGCCTGCGTGGCGAGCCCCCCAGCCACCCTGAACTGCTCGACTGGCTCGCCCGCGACTTCATCCGCAGCGGCTGGTCCATCAAGCACCTGCACCGCCTCATCATGACCTCCCGCACCTACCGTCTGTCCAGCCAGGACCGGCAGGAAAACCTCGCCGCCGATCCGTCCAACACCCTCCACTGGAAGTTCAGCCGCCAGCGCCTGGATGCCGAAGCCATCCGCGATACCCTCCTCCTCATCAGCGGCGCGCTGGATCCCGCCCCGCAGACGCATCCCTACCCCATCCCGCCCGCCAAAGACTGGAAATATACCCAGCATCACCCCTTCAAGGACGATTACCCCAGCAACAAACGCAGCGTCTATCTCATGACCAAGCGCCTCACCGCCAAGCCCTACTTCCAGACCTTTGATGGCGCCGATGCCAACGTCTGCACCACCACCCGCGACAGCTCCGTCACCGCCCTCCAGGCCCTCTACTTCGTCAACGACTCCTTCGTCCACGAGCAGGCCCGCCTCACTGCCCAAAACCTCCTGGCTAACCAAAAGGACGACCACACCCGCCTCCATCATCTCTTCCTCACCCTCCTCTCCCGCGAACCGACCCCCGAAGAAACCACCCTCCTCCTCTCCCACCTCCAAAAAGTCCGCCAAACCGCCGCCAGCGATACCGACCATGAAGCCTGGTCCAGCCTCACCCGCAGCCTCTTCCGCCTGAACGAGTTCCTCTATCTCGATTAAACTGTCATGATGAAAGCATCACTAAAGCCAAACTGGAAATCAGGTTTCTCCGGCTTTGCTGCCATGACCATGTTGGTGATAGCCCTGGCTCACGCAGCCTTGCTTATTCCTTCAAACCTAAATAAGTCTCAGCCATTGGATGCCTTGGCAGCTTTGGGAATGGAATTGATCTTTGCAGTGCCTGCCTTGCTTTATTTAATCGGCTTCACTTGGATGCGTTATGTGGTCTCCGTGCAGTGTTTTCTTTTGCTACCCCTTTGGTTACTTTCACCAGTAGTACTGCACTCTATTGAGCGAACACCATTATTCTGGCTGGTTTGGACACTAAGCCTAATGGCCATCCTTTTCAGCGCCTTTGTCAATTCCGTCCCACCTCGAATCAAGAGATAACATGCACTCCCATTGGTAAAACAGCCCCGATCACCCACGACCTCCCCCTCGCCCCAGGAACTGGGGTTGCGAAGCCGCGAAGCGAAAGGGCCAGGGGTGAGGGGCCGTCCGCCTCACCCAATACCTCCACCCCGCCATGCACTCCCGCCGCACCATCCTCCGCTCCCTCTTCAGCAGCTCCCTGCTGATGCCCGGCATGCTGTCCGAGCTGCTCGCGGCGGACGATCCTCTCTCCCCGCGCCGCTCCCACACGAAGGCGAAGGCCAAGCGCGTCATCATGATCTACGCCACCGGCGGCGTCTCCCACATTGATTCCTTTGACCCCAAACCCATCGTCAAAGGCCGCGACGGCACCGGCTCCGACAAATTGATGGGGAACATCTTCGGCGCCCAGCCTAACCAAAAATGCGGCACTTTCGTCTCCGACATCTTCCCGCACATTCGCAATGTGATGGAGGACATCTGCGTCATCCGCAGCATGAAGGCCTCCCACTTCGACCATTCTGAGGCTACCCTCGGTTTTCACACCGGCTCCCCCACCTTCGCGCGGCCCAGCATGGGCTCCTGGGTCAGCTACGGCCTCGGCAGCTTCAATCAAAACCTCCCCGGCTTCATCGTCATCGCCCCGCACCTGCCCTATGGCGGCACCCAGGTCTATGCCAGCGACTTCCTGCCCGCCATCCACCAGGGCACCCGCGTCTTCCCTGGCGATGATCCCATCGCCAACCTGCGCGCGCCGCAGGGCACCCAGGATTTGCAGAACCTGGAGTTAGGCCTCGTCGAGACACTCAACCGCCGTCACTTCAAAACCCGCCAGCACGACACCGCCCTGGCCGCCCGCATCAAGTCCTTCGAGACCGCCTTCCAGATGCAGCAGGCCGCCCCGGAAGCCTTTGATCTCACCCAGGAGCCCGCCCACATCCGCCGCCTCTACGGCCTGGACCGCAAGACCAAAGGTCCCGCCTCCGAATTCGGCTGGCAGTGCCTCGTCGCCCGCCGCCTCGCCGAGCGCGGCGTCCGTTTCATCGAGCTCATTGACACCGGCTCCCGCCCCAACTGGGACTCCCACGGCGAGATGAAAGACCACGCCGACCTCGCCTACAACGTGGACCAGCCCATCGCCGCCCTCATCACCGACCTCAAGCAGCGCGGCATGCTGGAGGAGACCATCGTCCTCTGGGCCACCGAGTTTGGCCGCACCCCCACCCGCGAAGGCAAAAACGGCCGTGGCCATCATCGCGACTGCTTCTCCATCTGGCTCGCCGGCGGCGGCTTCAAAGGCGGCCACGTCCATGGTGCCACCGACGACATCGGCAAATATCCAATCGAAGCTCCTGTCGAAGTCCACGACCTCCACGCCACCATCCTCCACCAGCTCGGCATGGACCACGAAAAGCTCACCTTCCGCCACGCCGGCCGCGACTTCCGCCTCACCGACGTCCATGGCCACCTCATTCAAAACATCCTGAGCTGAAGCACGGTCCCCATCATTCCGCGCCGTCCTTTGTTCCCCCACATCCCCCGATAACATCCCCTTCCCGCGTCCGTAAATCATCGGATGCCTCTCTCCCGCCGCTCACTCCTTTCCCAGCTTCCGCTCGCCGCCCTCGCCAGCAGCTTTCACATCGGCTCCCGCGCCCAGTCCGCCAAGGAAATCTGGAGAACCGGCAACCCCACCATTGATACTCCGCGCGAGATCGCCCTGGGTCTGCTCAAGCCCACCCAGGCCCAGCTCGAGCACGCCTGGGAACTGCACTTTGGCTCCGTCATTTTTGAATCCTACGGCTTCATGCCGGGCAATGCCCTCGATTCCGAAAAGTTCAACCAGGCCATCCGCGAAGGCGCTTCTTCATCCGAACTCACCGATCTCCGGGAGTCCATGTCGAAGACCACCAGCATCTACAACGAGCGTGATCGCGAAGAGTTTTTCCAGGCCTTCAAGGCCTCCGGCGTCACCTGCATTTTCCAAAACTCCGGCGAGGAAGGCAACGACCCCATGCGCCTCATCAAACGCCTGGCCTACGTCACCAAGGCCACCGATGCCCTCAAGCCCGCCTTTTCGAAAGTCACCACCGCCGAAGAAATCATCGCCCTCAAAAAAGCCGGTCACGTCGGCATCTGCATGACCACTAATGGCGTCCCTCTGCGCATGGAGTGGGAAAGCGTCCGCGACGAGCTGCGTCTCGTTCGCATCTTTCATGACCTCGGCGTGCGCATGATGCACGTCACCTACAACCGCCGCAATCCCCTCGGCGATGGCGCAGGCGAGCCGCATGACGGCGGCCTCAGTGACTTTGGCAAAGCCGCCGTGGCCGAGATGAACAAGACCGGCGTCATCGTGGACGTCGCCCACAGCGGCTGGAAAACCGCCGAAGAAGCCGCCAAGGCCTCCGCCAAACCCATGGTCGCCAGCCACACCACCTGTGGCGGCGTTTACTCCCATTTCCGGGGCAAGCCCGACAGCGCCATCCGCGCCATCTGCGATACCGACGGCCTCGTCGGCATGTGCTGCATCTCCCGTTTTCTTGGCGGCAAAGGCGACATCACCTCCCTCATGGACCACCTGGATTACCTCATCAAAACCTTCGGCCCCCAATACGCCGCCATCGGCTGCGATGTCGCCTACCGGTCCCGTTTTGAAAAAGAGGAAAACGCCAAAATCCTCCGTCGTCCCGATGGCTCCATGCCCTATGGCGGCAGCGGCGACCGCTGGGAGCACCTCTGGCCCCAGGACGACTTCAAAACCACCATCGAGGCCGAGCGCAGCATCGCCTGGACCAACTGGCCCCTCTTCACCCTCGGCCTGATCCAGCGCGGCCACAGCGACGACACCATCCGCCAGGTCCTCGGCGGCAACATGCTCCGCGTGCTAAAGGCGAACGCCGTCTAGAACTGTACTCATCACTCCCTGTCCCGCGACTACGGCGATCCGAGTGACGCTATTCACCCGCGACGTCTTCTCCCCATCTTCCCCCTTGCATCCCCACCCCCCATCGCGTTTCACTGCCGCATGGACGATGCCTCCGATCTTGATCTCCTGACCCTCACGCAACTGCGCCAGATCGCCGGCCCCTCGCCGCAGCCTTACCGCGCGCATGTGCAGGTGGACAACCGCATCGAAAAACAGACCGCCGGCGGTGCCCCCTTCCTCGAAGTGAAACTGGCCGATGCGGGAGACTCCATGGTCTGGCGCGTCTTTGACAACAACCCGCTTTTCCAAGACGCCCGTCAGTTGCAGCGTGGCAGCTTCATCGAGCTGGCCGCCCATTGGGTGGATACCGGCAAGTATGGCATCGAGCCCCGACAGCCCCAGATACGCTTCCTGGATGAAGACGAAAAGCAGCAGCTCCTCAGCGGCGATGCCGACCTGGCGGAGCGCCAGCGCGCGGACTATGCTGACATCGTCGCCTTCGTCGAATCCGTGCGCGATCCTCGTCTGAAATCCCTTTGCAGCCTCTTCCTGGAAAAACACAGCGAGCGCTTCCGCCGCACCGCTGCCGCCCGCGAAAACCACCACGCCCGTCGCGGTGGCCTGGTGGAGCACGTGGCGCAGATGATGCGCACCGCCATCGTCATCGCCGGCGTTTACCGCACCCTGAACCAGGACCTCCTCATCACTGGCGTGCTTTTCCATGACTGCGGCAAGCTCTGGGAAAACACCTATCCAGAAACCGGCTTCAGCCAGCCCTACCAGCTTCATGGAGAAATGTTGGGACATATTTCGTTAGGCATCGAACTCGTCAACAAACTCTGGCGCGATGTCATGGACCGCCCGGAGGCCTCCGCCTGGACCCTGCTGGAGCCCGCCAGCGACCTCGTGCGCATGCACCTGCTGCACCTCATCGCCTCCCACCACGGCCAGTATGAATTTGGCTCCCCCGTGCTGCCCAAAACCCCCGAGGCCATCATCCTGCACCACGTGGATAATATTGATGCCAAAATGGAAATGCTGCGCCGGGGCTATGAAAACGGCAAGGAACTGGCCCCCGGCATCGTCGAGCGCTTCCGCCCCTGGCCCGTCAATGTCCTCCTCCCCCTCCCCAACGTCACCGGACTTCCTGAGCCTGCGGTGGTGAATGAGGAAATGATGGAAACACCGAAGGACTTGATCTCCTGACCGCAACATCCCGCCTTCAGGCAACGTCTCCCTCCTCATGATCGGCATCTACGACTTCTGCGGTCACTACGAATGGACCTTTGCATGGCTGCAGCAGCAGGGCGGGCACGACCTCGTCCGCGACTACTGGCATGAGGCCATTTATGAAGACTCCCAGCGCCACGCCACCGCCCTCATTGTCGGCAAGGGCTTCGAAGGCATGAAGGAATATTGGGGCCACACCCTGGCCGAGGAAGGCGGCGACTGGACCACCACGGCCAAGGAAGACGTCTTCCGCATCGACATGCACGCCTGCCCTTCCAAAGGCTTCCTCATCCAGAACAGCCTGGAGCAATACCCCGACTACTGCGACCACTGCATCGGCTGGATAGGCCCGCTCATGAAGGAGGCCGGATTCGTCATCAACCACGCCCACAACCACTGCGGCCAGTGCTGGTGGGAAATGCGCCGCACCGCCGACCTGCGCCCCGCCAGCGCCGTGGGCGAACTCTCCGGAAAAGCCGATGTCCGCCTGCGCCCTGATTGGAAAACCCCTGAGACCCGTATGGATGTCTATGACCGCGCGACCGATCCTGATCACAAGCTGCCTCCTGACCCTCCTGCTTCCCCTGTCAGCTAAAGCCACCGGCTGGGAAAAACTTCCGCCGCTCCCTGAGCCGAATGGCGGGTTTATCTGCGGTGCCGTCAGCGACCAGGTTTATGTAGCTGGGGGCACATTATGGAGGGGTGAAACCAAAATCTGGCTCTCCACAGTCTGGAGACTAAATGTAGCAGCCATGGAGTGGGAACCACTGTACACTCTGCCACAACCGGTGGCGTATGGAGTTGCAGGAACACGGCAGCTGCCCACAGAGAAGCCACCATGTTTATTTTTCACAGGCGGATTCAGCGGCACTGTGCAAAGAGAGTTGATGACAGCTCTGGATGGCAAGGGAATTAAGCACGTAGCTATATCGAACATGCCTCACACCATGAGCTTGTCGGCAGGCGGCATTGTAAAAAACCACATGGTTTTCAGCGGCGGCAGCGATGATCCCGGCAAACCATCGCATTTCTCAAACAGCACCTGGAAAATCAATCTGGATACCCACGAAGTGACCCGCCTGCCAAACTATCCTGCCGGACCCTTTGGTTGTGCAGCTTCAACAATCGCCCTGGGACGGCTCCATGTATTCGGTGGAGGAAAGTGGGATCCCCAAAGTGAGGCTGTAGTAAACATAAACGAGGCTCATGCCTTTTCAATGAAGGACAATCAGTGGCATGCTTTGAAACCCCTCCCTTTTGCGGTCCGTGGCATGTCAGCCGTTTGGTTTTATGACCACATCTACCTAGCCGGCGGGTATAAAAGCGATGCCGAAGGATTCACCGATGAAGCCTTTTTATACAATATCCAAAAAGACGAATACCGCCCCGCCAAACCCCTGCCGTACAAGGCCATGGCCGGTCTGGTCGTTTGCGACGGATACGTCTATTGCCTGGGCGGAGAGGACAAACAGAAGTCCCGTACGGATGCCTGCTTCCGCATTCCGATAAAGGACCTGCTGAATAAATAATCCGTTACCGGGGTGGCCGGGTTCACGTTGTTCTCGCAGTGTGTCCGGTTCATCCCATAAACTGCCGCCATCGTGATGCCCGATGCTTTCGATGTGCAGGACTGTCTCCAGCGCGTGCGCGACGGCGATGCCGCTGCGGCACACGCTCTGATCACCCATCTGCATCCCCTGGTGCGGCGGCTCGTGCGCAATCACCTGCCCCGGCGGGAGAGCGAGGAAGACCTCATGCAGGAGGTTTTTGTGAAGCTCTTCCAAAAGCTGGACTCCTACCGGGAGCGCAGCGGCATCCCCTTCGAGCACTGGCTCAGCCGACTCACTGTGCGCACCTGCCTGGACGCCCTGCGTGCGGAGAAAACCCGGCCCGAGTGGCGCTTCGCCGATTTCTCCGAAGGCGAGACGGAGTGGCTGGACTACCTGCTCAACCGCCAGGCCGAAGTTCCCGCCCAATCCGGCAGCGATGCCCACGCCCTCGTCACCCGGCTCCTGGCCCTGCTCTCCCCGCCCGACCGCCTCGTTCTGACGCTGCTGGACCTGGAAGAACGCTCCACCCAGGAGATCTCCCAGCTCACCGGCTGGACAAGGCCCATGGTGAAAATGCGCGCCATGCGTGCCCGGCACAAACTGCGCGCCCTGGCCCGCCAAACCCTCAAAAGTGAATTTCCCAACCCATGACCGACTTTAATAACCGCTGGCAGACGCTGTCCCAAAACGCCCGCCAGGCCCCGCTAGACCCCGCCGCTGACCTGCCCCACGGCTTTGCCACCCGCGTGCTCGCCCTGGCCCGGCAGCCCTCACACGAGGCCTGGGAGGAAGTGCTCACCGTCTTGGGCCTCCGTGCCGTGCTGGCCACTGGCGGTCTCTTCCTGCTGAGCGCCAGTCTGACTTTCTCCGACTGGTTCGACACCCGCCTGGAGCCGCCCGCTTTGGAGCTCACCTTCCTTTCCGACCTCACCTGGCCATGACCGTATCCCTCCGTTCCAAGGCAGGCTGCGTGATCACTCTGCTCATCCTCCTGAGCACTGGCGTCGGTTTCACCCTGGGCATTCTGGTGGCCAAAGGCATCCAGAAGAAGAAGGAGGACCCTACCTTCTGGAAGCAGGCAGCCATGAAAAAGCTTGATGAGTTGAACCCCAACGAAGCCCAGCGGAAACGCTTTGAATACCACACCGAGCAGGCCGTCACGGAACTGTCGGACCTGCGCCAGGAAGGTATTCGCCGGGTCTGGGAGGTGCTGGATCGGGCACTCGATGACATTGAGGCGGACTTGCAGCCGGAGCAAAAGGAGACCTTCGAAAAGATCCGCCCCAAGCCGCCTGAATCTATCTCCAAGTAAAATCACCTGCGGATACCTTTTCTCCTGGGTTGCAAACTTGGAGGCAATCTGGTTTCCTACAGGCCTATGCATCGCCTGTTCATCGCCATCCTCCTGGCCGCCCTCCTTCCAGCCTGTGAATCCGGGAGAAAGGACAAGGTGCTCATCACGGTGCATTCCCAGGGCACGGACATGGACTCTCCCAAGACCATCTTCCGCCGCCCGGTCGCCGGCCGGGAGATGATCTTCAAAATCATCCCGGAATTCAGCAACCAGAGCATCTCTGCGGTGCATCCATTCCCGGCCGATGACGGCACCTATGGCGTAGCGCTGAAGCTGGACTTCAAGGGCACGCAGTCCCTGGATATTGTGACCCGCTTGCGACCCGGCGAAATCCTCATGACCATGGTCAACGGTACCGTAGTGGACCATGTCCGGATTGACCAGCCCGTCTCCAATGGCCTGTTCACAGTCTGGCGCGGCATACCCGCGGAACTCGTGAGCAGCCTGGAGGAGAAGTATCCCAGCATCAATGAACTGAAATCCTCCTCCACCTTCCTGGAGATGACCCCTTCCACCCGCAAGGAGAAGAAGGAATCCAAACGCAACTCCTCAAGGAATGAGAAGGTAAAACTCGAAGAAGAAAAACGTAAGCTGCGCGGTGAGTTCGATCCCGAAATCCCCGAAGAGGATATCGTTCCCTTGTCGGAACTGCTGAAAAGTTCGCGCTAAGCAGGTGTAGGGCGGATGTGTTTTGCACAAACCAGCTCCGACTGGTCACTAAGGCTCTTTGCAAAACTATCCGGCTGTTTTCTGAACGTTCGGAGTCCCTTGCGTTACCATCCCACAACAAGCCGGATAGCTTGTCGGCAGCCCGACAAGGCACAAACGGCATCCCCCGCGCCAAACACATCCGGCCCACGTTTCTCCCGCTAAGCGGGTGTGGGCATAGACGCCTTTTCCATGGGCATCTCATCTTTGGCCGGCATCTCTTTCGGTGCCCGGCCGAAGAGAGTTCGCAGTTCCGCCGTGAGCCACAAGCGGATGCCCCAACGCAGGAACCGCATGGCGGAGAAGTCCGGGGTGTAGCTCTGGCCTAGCGTGAGGTCCATGCCGGTATTCCAGGCTCCATAGGTGCCTTTGGCCTGGCGTTTCTTGGCCATGGCATTGAGGCGGCGGTTATACAAGGCCATGAATTTGGCAAAAAAGGTGCCCGCAGGGCCATCATACGGCAGCCGGCCGAATTCATACTCCGGATTATCATACACCAGCCGCACAGGGCCCACGAAGTAAGTGCCCAGGTCCATGATGAAGGCGATCCGGGTCAGTTCAGCATCCCCCATGTATTCGTATTTGCCCTTATACAGGGATTCAAACCAGAGCTGGTAGCTGCGCTTATACGCGCCTTTGAGGTAGTTCAGCGTCTCCGTGATGTCCTCGCCCATGGTCTGCTTGCCGATCATCCGGGTGACAGCAAAGACGGTATGCCCGCAGTAATCCAGGCCCTGGCTGTAAAGAGGGTCTATAAACCCGGCGGCATCGCCGACCATGGCCCAGCGGTTGCCTGCCATCTGCTCCGTATAATAGGGCAGGCCCTTGTAATAAAAGGTGTCGTCCTCAATGGGTTCCGCATTTTCAAACATCAGGCGGCCAATGGGGTGCTGAAGGATGTGGGCGTGCAGCCTGGCCGTCAGTGAGGGGCCTTCAGGCAGGGTGAAGACACTCCGGTCCCAGACGATGCCGGCGCTGTAGTCGCCGTTCGAAAGTGGGATAAGCCAGACCCACCAGCCGCGGCCCATGAGGTGGTTGGTGGCCGTGGCGCGCATACCCTTGGTGCGCATCATCAGCTTCGGATACCGGGTGCGGCTCTCATGGCTGTCCAGGTTGTTGACGTTTCGATAGCGGCACCACAGGGAGGAGGTGGCGTGTTCATCCCCCAGGAGACGGTGCAGGCCCAGCTTTTTAGACAGTAGGGCCGCCTTGCCGGAAGCATCAATGACCCAGCGGGCCGTGAAGGTCTTCGTTTCCTCCTTGCTGATGGCGACGGTGACGCGGTGGTTCTCCTCCCCGTCCGCCAGGGTGACTTCGCGCAATGTGGCCGGGCGCAGGAGGTCGGCTCCAGCCTCGCGGGCCAGCTTCAGCACATGCTCGTCCAGCAGTGCACGGTCCAGCTGAAAGGTGGGCAGACGGCTCTGGAACTTGGGGCCCAGCTCCGTGCAGTCCTCCACGCTGTCCTCCGGACTGTTGCAGAACCACATGCGCAGGCCGTGCTTTTGATAATGATGGGCGCTCAGGTAGCTGCCGAGGTGAAGCACCCGAGTTAGGAAACAGCCGGCCACCTCCGAGGTGCTCTCGCCCACTTTACGATTAAATTCCACCTGGCGCTCCACCACCAGCACCCTCAGCTCCGGATGGTCCCTTTTTAAGAGCAGGGCAGCTGAGGCCCCGCTGAAGGCGCCGCCCATGATGATCACATCGTAGTCGGCCTTGGGCATCGAGGGCAGGTGGGGATCGTTCATGATGTTATGACTGGGTTGCAGGTCGGGGCAAAGGGTGCCATCAGAGAAGAAGTGTCAGGCCGGAGCCAAGTGGGCGATGGGGGCACGCCACTGCCATTTCCCATGCCGCCCGAAGAAACCGCCAAAGAGCCCCAACCGCAAGCGCCACGTCGGCGGAATACGGGGCTGCATGGAGCATTTTGGACGAATGTGCTGTTGAAAATCCTGCGTTTCCTGCCGGTCTGGCTTTGCCTGCTCCTGAACAGCTTGGTGGTGGCGGTCATCTACTGCCTGGCCGGGCCCCAGCGCCGGGCCGTGCTGGAAAATCTGCGCGGCCTGCGCCCGGACTTTGGCCCAGTGCGGCGCTGGTTTGCAGGCTACCAGATCTTCCTCCAGTTTGCCCTGACCTATCTGGACCGCCTGTGGCACATGCACTTCAAGCGGGAAGTGACCTGGGACATTCCGGACCTGGCGCATTTCGAAAAAATGCGCGCGCATCCGGGGGGAGTCCTTGTTTTCACCATTCACAGTGGCAATTACGACATTGGAGCCACTCTGTTCGCCCAAAAGTTTGGCCGCACCCTCCACATGGTCCGCGTGCCGGAGCAAACCGATGAATTGCAGGAGCTGCGCGCCGCCGAGCTGAAGCGGGTGGAAAAGGAAAATCCGCACCTTCGTGTGCATTACAATGAAGTGGACAGCCACCTGGGCCTGGAGCTGTGCCGCATCCTGATGGCCGGCGAGGCCGTGGCCGTGCAAGGGGACCGCGTGGTAACAGGTGTCTCCCCCATCGAAATGGAGGATGAAGGCGTGACCTTCAAAATCCCGCGCGGCCCCCTGGTCCTGGCGGAAATCTCCCGCGTGCCCTGCTATCCCATCATCCTCCAGCGTCTGGGCACGCTGAAGTACCGCATCGTCTGCGGCCCGTGCTTTTACGATGGCAAAACGAAGATGCGTGCCGATGACCTGGGCAAGATCTGGCTGCCCATCATGCACCGCTTTGTCCACGAGCACTGGGACCAGTGGTTCGTCTTTGAATCCTTGGTGAAAAAAAGCGCTCCTCAGGACGAGCCTGAGGAGCGCTAAGGGGAACAAACTAAACGCGGAATCAGGCAATGTGCTCGCCCTTCAGCACATCATCCAGCGTCTGGCGCTCGCGCACCACCGTCGCCTTGTCGCCATCCACAAGGATCTCCGCAGGCATGGGCCGGGTGTTGTAATTGGAGGCCATGGTGAAGCCATAAGCTCCCGCGCTGAGAACGGCGAGGTAATCGCCCTCGTTCACCAGAGGGATGTCGCGGTTCTGCGCCAGGAAGTCCCCGGTCTCGCAGATGGGGCCGACGACGTCCACTTTTTCCACTTCATCCGTGATGGGCTGTTTCACCGGAGTGATGAGGTGCCAGCCTTCATACAGAGTGGGGCGGATAAGGTCGTTCATGCCGGCATCCACGATCTTGAAGGTCTTGGCAGCCCCGCGCTTCTCATAAAGCACCTTGGTGAGCATCACGCCGGCATTGCCGACCATGTAACGGCCCGGCTCGCACAGGATGCGCAGGCCCAGAGGGGCCAGGTGGGGCACCACCGCCTCGGCATAAGCCTGGACGGTGAGCGGATGGACCTCGCTGTTTTGCTGCCACCAGGAGGCATCACCAGATTCCAGGCTCTGCTTGTAATTGATGCCGATGCCGCCGCCGATGCTGAAAAACTGGATGCCGTGCTTGTCCTTCACTTCCTGGACCAGGGGCACGACTTTCTTCACCGCCTCCACAAACGGATCCACGCTGGTCAGCTGCGAGCCGATGTGCATCTGCAGACCCTTGATCTGGAGATTGGGCATCTCGGCGGCCACGCGGCCATAGACCTCGAGGATGTTTTCAAACTCGATGCCAAATTTGTTCTCGCTCTTGCCCGTGGTGATTTTGGCGTGCGTTTTCGCATCCACATTCGGGTTTACGCGCACGGCCACCGGGGCCTTTTTACCGATCTCTCCGGCCACCTGGTTGATGTAGCGCAGCTCCGCCTCGGACTCGGCATTGATGCAATAGATGCCCTGCTCCAAGGCATAGACGATCTCGTCGCGGGTCTTGCCCACACCGGCGAAGGTGCACTTGCGGGGATCGCCACCGGCCTTGATGACGCGGTAAAGCTCGCCTGCAGAGACGATGTCAAAACCGCCGCCCAGTTTGGCGATGGTGCTGAGGATGGAGAGGTTGGAATTGGCCTTCACCGCATAGCAGATGAGGTGGTCCAGGGGGGCCAGGGCCGCATCCAGGCGGGTGAAGTGGTCGGTGACCGTGGCCTTGGAATACACGTACAGGGGCGTGCCGTGCTTTTCAGCCAGGGATTGAAGGGAGACATTTTCGGCGAACAACTCGCCCTGAGTATAACGGAAGCTGTGCATATGCGGGCCGGGTAGATAGGCGGAAATGTGACATGCGCAACCGCTCCCGCATGCCGCGTGCGGAGTATCTGCTGAAACTTCTTCCTTGGATTCTGCCGCTTCATCCGTTGTGATGAGGTCATGCGCTGTCTTTTTCTGCTTCTCCCCTTTCTAGCCACCCTGCCCTGTTCCCTGGCTGCGGCCCCTGCCACCGCTGCGGATATCAAACCGGGGGTGCGCAGCACCATCACCTTCCAGGGCTCCATCCCGCAGAACAGTGATGAGCAGTACAAGATGCGCCTGTCGTATCCGGATGTGCCCAGGCCGTATGATCTGAGCCGGGAGACCTTCGAGATTCTGGTGCCCAAAGGCTACAAAGACAGCGATCCGCACGGGCTTTTCATCTGGATCAGCCCGGGCAACAAACCCAACCTGAACCCGGAATGGGAAAAGGTGCTGGCGGATGAGAAGCTGATCTTCATCGGCGCGGTGAATTCCGGCAACAGCCGGGAGACGCCGGACCGCATACGCCTGGCCGTGGAGGCCAACCACCACCTGCGCCAGATGTATAAAGTGAACCCGGACCGGGTGTATGTCAGCGGCCACTCCGGCGGCGCACGGGTGGCCTCAATGATCGGGGTGGCCTATGCCGACATGTTCACCGGCGCAGCCTGCTTCATGGGGGTGAATTTTTTCCGCGCCACCGAGGGGAAGGACGGGGAGATCTACGACATGCGTTATTTCCCCCACCCGGAGATCGCCGTGATCGCCCAGCAGCACAACCGCTTTGCCCTCATCACCGGCGACAAGGACTCGAACCTGGACAATACCCTGGCCGTGTATGAGCAGGGTTTTAAGGCCAACCAGTTTCAAGGAGCCAAGCTTTTCCAAATCCCCGGCCAGGGCCACGGTGCCCCCGATGCCAAATGGCTGGAGAAGGTGATCCGGTTTTTGGACACCGGGAAGTGAAGGGGGAGGGAGGAAAGATATTAGTGGTTTTTAAAGGTTCCTGAGATTGAGGCTCCTGCATGCCGACGGGTCGTCGGAGCTCCATGTTATCGTCGGTGCTCGAAGTTACTTGGCGAGGTGGAAGGCGCTTTGGGCCATGTTTTGGCCGTTGATGAGGAGATCCACGGCGTGATGGCCGGGGTGGTGGAGGCGGGTGGTAAAGTCTTTGAGGGTCTGCTGGCGGGTGAGGGTGACAGTCTCGCCAGAGGCGAGGGTGAGCTCTTTCCATTTGAAGACTTTGGCGGAGGTGCTGCCGCTTTTTTTGACGTAGTGGAGGGCGTAGTCCACGACGAGGCGCTGGGAGGCGGAGGAGGCAGACTGGAGGTGAAGGGTGAGGGTGATTTTTTGACCTAACTGAATGTTGTCAGGCGTGATGGTGAAGCGGGGGATTTTGACCTCGGCTTTGCCGCTGGCGCCGATGAGGGTGAGGGCGGTGGAATCGCCCTTTTTGATGAGGGTGCGGAGGGCATGCCGGGCGATCCAGGTGGTGTGGGGGCTGGCGGCGAGGGGCCATCCCTGGAGGAGATCGAGCACCCAGGCGGGGTGGTCTTTGGTGATGTCGTTGAGGTGGTTGGCGACGGATTTGCGGACGTAGAGGCTCGGGTCGGCGCGGAGGTTCTCCAAAATGGGAAGGACAGGGGAGGGATCGGCGATGAGGGCATCGAGCCGGAAGGACCAGGGGAGGCGGGGGCGGCATCCCTCACTGGCGAGGCGGCGAACGTGGTCGTTTTCATCGCGGGACCAGGTCTCCATGACGGAGAGGGTGCGGGGAAGGTCCTGGCGGAGGAAGGGACGGATGGCGAACTCGGCGGAGCTGAAGGGGGTGAAAAACTTGAGCGCGGCGAGGGAGAGGTCAAAGTGCTGGAGGCCGTATTGAGCGACGTAATCCGGGAGGACGAGGCCGACGAAGTTGTGATTGATGCGGGGGGCGAGGGCGCGGAGGATTTTAAGCGCGGCGGGGTAACTGGCGGGTAGGGTGGCGTGGAGGCTCTCCGTGGTGCGGCGGAGGCGCTGCATAAGGGAGAGTGAATCGAGGTCCGCGAGGGCGAGCCGGAGGAAGTGCTTGGAGTCGAAAGCGGGGTGGAGAGCGGCGACCTCATGGGCGATGTGACGGAGGCGGGGGGCATCGAACCAGTCTTTGAGGGAGGGGGCGGGATCGGGGTCTGGCATGGGGCTTGGAGCGGGGGGCAAGGAGGGTGCCGGGGTGGGAAGGATGGGAGCGGAGACTGGCGTGGGAAGGTGGTGGGTGCGGGGGCTGAAGATGAGGTAGGAGAGCATGGCTGCCCGCACTCTGCCAAAGGGGACTGACAACGGTGTGTCAGGAGAGAGGGAGGAAAATGACGAATGACAGAAAACGGTGAACCCTGAGAGCAGGTGTCTCTCTTGTTTTTATGCCGACGGATCGTCGGCGCTCCATGGGCTCAGTCTTTGCGGATGTTTTCGGCGATCTGGAAGATAGCGAGGATGAGCTCCATGAGGACGCGGGCGGTGAGAACGTAGATGACGAAGGCGATGGGGCCGGTGAGCAAGGTGAACAGGCCGTAAAAGAGGCCGACGCTGAAGCCGCTGGCCATCCAGCCGAGGGCGGCGAGGGTGGCGGCGACGAGGCTGAGCGCGTAAAGGATGCGGATGAGACGCGGGGTGACGAAGCGCTGGAAGGAGAAGTCCAGGACGAGGTCCATGATGGCGCGGCCCTCCGTCCAGATGGAGGTCGCCGTGGGGATGTGGCCCGGAGGGAGTTTTTCTGGTGGGGGCACGCTCATGGGAGAGGTAACGGGGATGGGGTGGGGATTTGTTCGGAGACAGTGTTCGGTTTGCAGTTTTCAGTGTTCGGAGTGGATTAAGAGGGTAAAAAGATTTTGGGGCAGAAAGATTTTTTCTTTTGTTTCTAACTGAGGGGAGGCGAAGGGCGGAGGAGTGTTTATGGGCTTTGACGGGTGGGGTTTGTGCGGCTTGTTGGTGGGGAGGGGCGTTTGTTATCTCTCTGATTTTTTGTGTCTGATCCCGGTCCGGTAAAAAAAGTGGCGCGCAAGGCGGTGCCGAAAAAACGCAAACCTGTCCCTCTTGCTGCCAAGGGGGAAAGGGGGGAGGTGCATGGGCTGGTGGAGGAGGTGCTACAGACGGGAGTGTTCGCCAAGAAGCTGAAGGGGCTGGGCGGGAAGAGTGAGGTGGTGCTGGACCATGTGACCCGAGAGGCGTGGGGCTTTGCGGTGGCGATGGTGATGGGCCATGTAGCTACGGCAATGCCCGGACGGCGGCTGTGGGTGCTGTGCCCGAATGTGAAGACGCAGGATGCGCTGCACTCGGAACTGATGGTGTGGGGCTGCCCGGCGCTGTATTTTCCCCGGCACAGTGCGCTGGATGTGGAGGCGCTGCCGGACCCGGAGAGCGTGGCGGAGCGGGTGTCTGTGCTGAGCCGGTGGCGGGAGCATGGGCCGGACTGTCCGCTGGCGCTGGTGCTGTGTGCGGAGAGCCTGGAGGAGACGGTGCCTGCGGCGAGGGAGATCGAGAACCAGCGGCGGACCCTGGAGGTGGGGGCGAAGGTGGATGTGGAGGCTTTCCTGGAGGAGCTGGACGGGGCGGGATATGAGCGGGTGCCGGTGGTGATGGAGCGCGGGCAGTTTGCGCGGCGCGGGGGCATTGTGGACTTTTTTTCCTGGCAGGCGGAGGAGCCGCTGAGGCTGGAGTTTTTCGATGACGAAATCGAATCCATCCGGGCCTTTGACATTCATCACCAGGCGTCCATCCGCCGCATGGAGCGGGCGGGAATCATCTTGCAGATCAGCGAGGCGGCGGCGGATGAGGGGAAGGTGGCGGACTATCTGCTGCCGGAGGATGTGGTGCTGGTGGTGGGCGGTGATGAGTCACGGCCGTGCCAGGTACGCATTGTGGAAAATGCAGCGCCGGGGGAGCTGGTGGAGGACTATGGGACGGCGATTCATGAGAATCCGCTGGGGGTCTTTGATGCGTCGGACTTTGTGCTGCATGAGGCGCGGCGGAAGCAGTTTCAAATGCAAGTGAAGGAATGGCAGGGGATGGGGTGGCGGACGGTGGTGTTTTTCCACAATGAGGCGGAGCGGGAGCGGTTTGCGGAGCTGTCCGGGACGCTGGAGATGGAGCCGCCGGAAAGTATGTTAGGCCTGCTGTATCGTGGATTCACGGTGCCTGCGGCGAAGCTGGCGGTGCTGACGGGGGCGGAGATCTTTGGCCGGCACCAGCACACGCGGCGGGTGCGGGGATCCAAGCTGGATGACCCGGAGACGCTGCGGAAGGCGCGGGATGTTTTGCGTGAGCTGCGCGATGGAGACCTGGTGGTGCATGCTGACCACGGGGTAGCGAAGTATGGGGGAGTGAGCACGCGCATTGCGCCCGGAGGAAGGCGTGAGGAGGTGCTGGTGCTGCACTATGCGGACCAGGCGAAGTTTTTTGTGCCGGTGGCTCAAGCGCACATGGTGACGCGGTATGTGGGCGTCGGCGGGAAAGCCCCTGCCCTGAGCAAGCTGGGTGGCGCGGCATGGCAAAAGACGCGGAAGAGCGCGGAGAAAAGTGTGGAGGAATTTGCGGCGAAGATGCTGACCATCAGCGCGGAGCGCCAGAGCGTGACGGGCTATGCCTTTGAACCGGATACGAAGTGGCAGGTGGAGTTTGAGAACTCATTTCTTTATCGCGAGACGCCGGACCAGTTGCGCTGTGTGGAGGACATCAAAGCGGACATGGAATCGCCCAAGGCGATGGACCGGCTGCTGTGTGCGGATGTGGGGTTTGGCAAAACGGAGGTGGCGATCCGGGCGGCATTCAAGGCGGTGATGGGAGGCAAGCAGGTGGCGATCCTGGTGCCGACAACGGTGCTGGCGCGGCAGCACTGGGTGAACATTCGTGAGCGGATGAGCGAGTTTCCCGTGACGGTGGAGATGCTGTGCCGGCTGACGCCGAAGAAGCATGAGAAGAAGATCATCCAGGGGGTACGTGAGGGGAATGTGGACATCGTGGTGGGGACGCACAGGGTGATCTCCAAGGATGTGCGGTTCAAAGACCTGGGGCTGGTGGTGATTGATGAAGAGCAGCGCTTCGGCGTGAAGCACAAGGAGCGGTTCAAGGAGATGTTCCGCTTTGTGGATGTGCTGACGCTGAGCGCCACGCCGATCCCGAGGACGCTGTATCTGGCGCTGATGGGGATGCGGGACATGAGCACCATCGAGACGCCACCGCCTAACAAACAGGCTGTCCAGACGATGATCTGTCCGTATGATGAGCGGGTCATCAAACAGGCGGTGGACATGGAGCTGGACCGGGGCGGGCAGATTTTCTTTTTGCACAACCGGGTGATGACGATCGAGAAGGTGGCGCAGCGCATCCGCGAGCTGTGCCCACGAGCAAAGGTGATCATCGGTCATGGGCAGATGGACGAGGAACTGCTGGAGGATGTGATGCACACCTTTGTGGACGGACGCGCGGATGTGCTGGTGTGCACGACGATCATCGAGAGTGGGGTGGACATCCCGAACGCAAACACGATCATCATTGACCGGGCAGACCGGTTTGGCCTGGCGGACCTGTATCAGCTGCGTGGACGTGTGGGACGCGGCGGGCAGCAGGCGCATGCGTATCTGCTGCTGCCACGCGATGCGGTGACGGCGGGGGATGCGCGCAAGCGAGTTAATGCAATCAAGCAGTACGCGGGTCTGGGCAGCGGGTTCAAGATCGCGCTGCGGGATCTGGAGATTCGTGGAGCTGGGAACCTGCTGGGCACGGAGCAGAGCGGGCACATCGCAGCGGTGGGATTTGACATGTACTGCCAGATGCTGAAGCAGGCAGTGAACAAGATGCAGGGGCGGCGCGTGGCGAGGCCGATCGAGGTGGCGCTGCGGGCGGATTTTCTGGTACAGACAGAAGCGCTGATGGTGCAGGCGGTGGAGGGGGCGACACCGGCGTTTTTACCGGGCACGTTCATTGAAGATACTCGGACGCGGATCACGGCCTACCGCCAGCTTGGTGAGGTGATGACGCGGAAGGAGCTGGATGAACTGGAGAACCAGTGGCGCGACCAGTTTGGCGACAAGCTGCCTCATGCGGTAACAAATCTGCTGACATGTGCGGCAATCCGTCTGGCTGCTGCGCATGCGGGGATCAGCGATGTGGAAATCAAGGACCGCAAGCTGATGCTGACACGCAATGGCAAGATGGTGATGCCGGATGGGAAATTTCCGAGGCTGATGGAGCGGACAGGACACCGGCAACTGGCGGAGGCGCTGGTGATGCTGCGGAGTTTGTGATTTTACATCATCGCGTGGCAGCAGCTTGGGATGGCGTCGCTGGTGAAGTTGAGGGTATCGCGGAGGCGCCAGGCCATGATGAGGGCGGCGCTGAGGGCGAGGCCGCGCTGGACGCGGCGCAGGGTGACGGGCTGCAGGCGGCCGCCTAACCAATGAAGCTGAGTTTGCGCCAGCCAGAGGAGCGGCAGGGTGCCGAGGCCGAAGGCGATGGCGAATTCGGCCCCTTTGAGGGAGCTGCCGTTGGCCATGGCGAGGGCGAACATGACGTAAAGAGGGCCGCAGGGGAGCAGCGGTGTGGCGAGGCCTAACAAACTGGCGCGCCAGGCGCTTTTCATGCGGAAGGCGGCGGTCTGGATCTTGCGCAGACTGTGGCTGAGGACTTTGGGTTTAGGCAGGTATCTGTCCAACCCCATGCCAACGAGGGCAAAGGCGATGACCATGAGCCAGGGCAGGACGATGCCTGCTCCATGCTGGAACCAGCTCAGCGGGATGAACCCTGCGGCACCGGCGATGGCTCCGATGAGGCCATAGGAGATGAGGCGTCCGCCGTGATAAAGGGCGGTGTTACGCATGAAACCAGTAGTGCCGGATTTGGAAGAGACGGCCCAGGAGCAGGACAACGGACCGCACATGCCGACGCAGTGAACGCTGGTGACCAATCCGGCGAGGAAGGCGGCGGCGCTGGTGTCTATGGGGGGCATGGGGAGGCAGTTATCAGTATGCGGTTTTCAGTTTTCAGTTTTCGGATCCTGATGAGAAATGCGATGAGGTTTAGGGGACGAGCATGAGGATGCGTTCGACCTCCTGGGGACGGTTTTGGATAGCGAAGACGATGAAGGCGATCCACCCGGCGACGAAGGTGAGGAAGGCGAGCACGGGCAGGAGCCAGGGCTTATTGAACAAAATCTTTCGGATCGAGAGGTTCATTGGATTTAAGGCGGGTATCGGGGCCGAGGAATTCCATGACGCGGGTGGTGACGGTATCGCCGCGGGTGGTGTCAGTGACATTGACCTGGAGCTTGAAAGGCTGGGTGAAGGCGGCTTCGGGGAGGGAAAGAACCAGGGTTTTTTGTTCTTCGCCCAGCGGGGCTAAGCTGAGGGTTTCGGTGAGGCCGCTGATGCTGAGCTGAGGGGGGAAGTCACCAGTGAGCTGAAGGCGATAGGTGGAGGGGCTGTTACGCTTGTTGATGACGCGGATGAGGAACTGGTTTCGCAAGGTGCCATCTGACACATAGAAGGGAGCCCCGACCATACGCACGACGCTGGCTCGGACGGGGGAGAGCTGCAGAGCGGAGAAGGCAAAAGCACCGACGCCTAACAATAAGAGGCCAGTGTAAAGGATGATGCGCGGACGGATGAAGCGGGTCTTTCCTCCATGCAGGCCGACATGGGAATCATAACGCACCAGGCCGGTGGGGCGCTTGAGCTTGAGCATGATGTCATCGCAGGCATCTACACAGGCGGCGCAGCCGATACAGTCGAGCTGCAGACCGTTGCGGATGTCAATGCCGGTGGGGCAGACCTGCACGCAGCGGCGGCAGTCCACACAGGCACCGCTGGTGCTGCCGACCTTGCCGCGAGGTTCGCCGCGTTGTTTGTCGTACCCAATGACGACGCTGTGGTCATCCGTGAGGGCGGATTGCAGGCGGCCGTAAGGGCAGAGGATGACGCAGAATTGCTCACGGAACCAACTGAAGGCAAAGTAAAGGCCGCCCGTGAGGAAGAGCATGACACCAAAGACCATGAGGTGCTGGCTGGGCGGGCCCTGCATCATTTCATACAGCTTTTTCAGCGAGACGAAATAGCTCAGAAAGATGTGGGCGATGAGGGCGGAGACGAGGATGAAGACGGCGTGCTTGAATCCGCGACGCATGGCTTTGCCAGCGGACCAGGGGGCTGCATCCAGACGACGGCGGGCGGTGGCATCGCCATCAATCCAGCGCTCGATGCGGCGATAAACATGCTCCAGGAAGACGGTGTATGGGCAGGTCCAGCCACACCAGATGCGCCCAAAAAGAGCGGTCACGTAAAAGAGCGAAAAGGCCAGTCCTGTGATGAGGAAGAAACCCACCCACAGATCCTGGGTGGCGAGGGTGAGGCCCATAAAATGAAAGCGCCGCTCCTGCACGTCCAGAAAGACGGCAGGGTAGCCGTTAATTGGAATCCACGGCAGGGTAATGTAGATGCCCAGGAGCAGCAGGGCAGACGCGCGCCGCCAGGCAGTGAACCGGCCATGCACATCCGCCGGGTGGATCATGCGATGTGATCCATCTGCCTCAATGGACGACAACGATTCCAGGGTGGGGGATTTCATGGGGTGCCCTTACCCTCGGTGATGGTGGCCCTTTTGCTTTGCAGGGGTTGCGGATGGAGGGGCGGATTTTGCTTGGCTGGCTGGTCTCAGAAGTTATACTCACGGCATGAATGCCGCTGTTGCACACCTTTTTGAAGAAGTCCTGCTGCTGCCCAGTGATTCGCGAACTGAGCTGGTGGAAGCGATCCTTGAGCGAAGTGCTCCTTCGGATGAGTTGCTGAAGCAGCAGCTTGAGGTCGTTGCGCGGCGAATGGAGAATGTCAGAACGGGGGTCTCCGAATTGACTCCTGCCACTGAAGCCCATGCAAGTGTGCTCGCTTCACTCAATCTGCGCGCATGACAGTCAGCTTTGAGTCCGAAGCGCTGGAGGAGTATCGTGAGGCGGCGCAATATTCGGAGGACCGGTTTGGTCTTGGGCGTCAGTTTGTCCAAGCCATTGAGAACGCGCTTGCTGAGATTTCAAATCATCCAGAACGGTTCCAGCCAGTTGGGGAAGGGATTCGAATCTTTCGAATGCGCAGGTTTCCTTATTACCTGTTTTATCATTATGATACTGCGCGTGAGAGCATCGTCATCTATGCCGTGGCCCATCATCGCAGACAGACGGATTATTGGAGAGGGAGGCTGTAGTTGCGCGGATAAGGGCAACCGCTGGCAGTTTGGTTACTTGGCGGCTTTCAGTGGGGAGTCGGCGGCGAGGGTGATAGGGTCGTCTTGCTTGTGCTTGCTGAGGATGTAGGCGACGACTTCGACGACGCGCTGGAGGCCGAGCTGGGGCTCCCAGGGGGGCATGCCTTTGGTGAGGTCGGGGGCGCCCTGGCGGACGATGGTGAGGATCTGGGTGGGGTGGCCGCCATGCTTCCATTCCTGGTCGTTGAGGGGGAGGCCGGGCAGCTTGGCTCCGGCGAGGAGGCCACTGAGATCCGCCGCGTGGCAGGCGATGCAGGTGGTGCTGTAGGTGGCGGCTCCTGCGGCAACAATCTTCTCGTCGCGGGACATTTCCCAGAGCTTGTCGTCATCAATCAGCTCCAGCTCGCGCTTTTGGAAATCGGCGATTTTGGCCATGGCGGCCTCGATATTTTTTTCATCGGACATGCCGATGCCAAACTGGTAGTACGCGACCCAGGCGATGACAAAAAACACCATGGTGATGTACCAGCTGAACAACCACCAGTTAGGCAGCTTTTGGTCATACTCCTGGATGCCGTCGTAAACGTGCGGTCGGAGGGTGGGGCCGGAGTTGGGGGAATCGGGAGGCATAGGGAGGCGGATGACGAATGCAGAATGACGAAGGATCCCGTGGGCGAGAACGATGGCCTGAAGTCAGTTATCGAGGGGCAGATGGGAGAGATGATCGGCGCGGTCTTTGCGCATGATGAGGGCGTGGATGGAGAAGGTGAAGAAGACGAGGGAGGTGACGCCGAAAGCGACGTAGGGGACCCAATCCAGCCAGTTTTCGTAGATGACGTATTTGTACATGATGGGCGGATAGGGGGTGGTTATTGGCTGCCGCTGAGGGGGCGGTTTTTGTCAGGGTTGACGGGGCCGGGGATCAGACCGGGGGTGGTGGGGTAGGTCCCAAGTTTGTTTTCTGCCTCAAGGGTGTCGTGCTTGCCCAGTTTTTGCAGGTAGGCGATGAGGGCGATGATCTGGGTATCCGGGGAGGCGGTGATTTTGTCCTCCTTGAGTTTGTTGACGATTTCGATGCCTTGCTTGATGGCGTTTTCCTTGATCTCGAGATCGGTCATGGCGGGATAAGGCACGCCGAGCCGAACCATGGCGGCGATCTTTTTGGGCAGGGTCTTCTGATCAAACTTATCCGTGAAGAGGTGCGGGTAAGAAGGCATGTTGGAGCCGACGGAGGTGCTGCGGGGGTCCATCATGTGGTTGTAGTGCCAGCTATGCGGATAGCGGTCGCCTTCGCGGGCAAGGTCGGGACCGGTACGCTTGGAGCCCCACTGGAAGGGATGGTCATAGATACTTTCGCCGAGGCGGCTGTAGTCGCCATACCGGAGGACGTCCGGCAGCATGGTGCGGATCATCTGGCTGTGGCAGTTGTAGCAGCCTTCGGAGACATAGATGTCGCGGCCAGTGAGCTCCAGGGGGGTATAGACCTGCTGGATGCGGTCCTCCATGTTTTTGGCCCGGTTCACCATGACGGTGGGGATGATCTGGATGAGGCCGCCGAGGGCGACGGCGAGGAAGGTGAGGATGGTGAAGGGCAGCCAGTTTTCTAACAAACGATCATACCACTGCGCCCAAGTGGTGTTTGAGGCGATGAACTTTTTCACTGCAATGGCTCCGAAGAGGAGGGCGCAAACCAGAGCTGTGATGTCGGCCCCTTTAGGCAGGAAGATCCAGCCCATGAGGAGGAATAGGCCGCCTAGGAAGTAGGTGACGGGATCAGCCAGGAAGGCTTCGCGCGGCCGCATGTTGTCCACACTGGCGCGCTCGATGACGGCGACCTCGCGGGTTTCATTGACGGGGCTGCCACTGCGGGCGGTCATCCAGAGGTTCCAGAGCATGAGGATCATGCCGACGAGATACATGACACCGCCGATGATGCGGAAGGCCATCATGGGACGGATGGCGGTGAGGGTCTCGATGAAATTTGGATAAGTGAGGGCGGTGCCTGCGGCATTGGTGGAATTCAGCATGAGGCCCTGCATGATGCCGGACACCCACATGGCGGCGACGTACAGGAGAATGCCGACGATGGAGATCCAGAAGTGAAAATTGGCCATCGGGATGGAATGCAGCTTTGTTCCGTAAAGGCGTGGAGTGAGCCAGTAAAACATACCGGCGGCCATGAGTCCGTTCCAGCCAAGAGCACCGGCGTGGACGTGGCCGATGGTCCAGTCTGAGTAATGCGAAAGGGCATTGACAGCACGGATGGAAAGGAGAGGACCTTCAAAGGTGGCCATGCCGTAAAAGGTGACGGCGGCGATGAAGAATTTAACGACGGGGTCGGTGCGCAGCTTGTCCCAGGCACCGCGGAGAGTGAGCAGGCCATTGAGCATGCCTCCCCAGCTGGGCGCCCAGAGCATGAGGCTGAAGAACATGCCGAGCATTTGCAGCCATTTGGGCAGGGCAGTATTCAACAGGTGGTGCGGACCGGCCCAGATGTAAATGAAGACCAGGGACCAGAAGTGGACGATGGACAGGCGGTAGGAATACACGGGCCGCTCCACAGACTTCGGCAGGAAGTAGTACATGATGCCGAGAATGGGCGTGGTGAGGAAGAAGGCGACGGCGTTATGCCCATACCACCACTGTACCAGCGCGTTCTGCACACCGGAGAAGATGGTATAGCTGTGCGTCCAGCTCGTGGGGATGGAGATATGGTTGACGATATAAAGCATCGCCACGGTGATGATAGTGGCGATGTAGAACCAGAGGGCGACATAGAGCGAGGGCTCGTTACGGCGGGCCAGTGTCCAGAAGAAGTTCACCGCAAATACGACCCAGATGAGGGCGACGGCGATGTTGATGGGCCAGATGAGCTCGGCGTATTCCTGGCCGCGTGTGTAACCCAGCGGCAGGCTGATGGCGGCGGCGACGATGATGCCCTGCCAGCCCCAGAAGTGGATCTTGGACAGGAGGTCTGAGGCCATGCGGGCCTTGCACAGGCGCTGAGTGGAGTAGTAGATGCCGGCGAACATCATGTTTCCCACAAAGGCGAAGATGACGGCATTGGTATGCAGCGGGCGCAGGCGGCCAAAAGACAGCCACTGCGTGACATTGAGCTGATGGAAATTGAGCTGGGAGGCGATGATGACGCCGACGAGCATGCCGACGATGCCCCAGATGATGGACGCCCACATGAACTGGCGGACGACCTTGTCATCAAACGTGATGAGCTGCTTGGTGGTGGAGTGGGTCATGGAAGAGGGGCGGTGAATCAGCGGTCCGGGGAGTCACCATCCAGCGGCAGGAGGGACATTTGCTCGATGGAGCGACGCTGGCGCTGGGAGCGCTCGGCGAAAAAAAGGACGGCAAAAAGCACCGCAAAAGCGAGGCTCATGAAAATGGTGACAGCGAAGACTTCCATACTGATGCCAAGGAAGCCGAGGGACGCGCGGGCTGCTCTCCGCACCTTGTTTGAAGCTGCACCGATCTTGTGAAGTGACGAACCCCGGATTCCGGGGTGAAAGGCCGGGCTGCGGGCTGCGTTTCTACCGTTTGCCATGAACCGCCGCCGTTTTTTCCAGACCTCCGCCGCCGCCACGCTGGGCTTTCCCGCCATTTTGCGCAGCGCCTCCCCAAATTCCATGCTGCAAGTCGCCAGTTTTGGCGTGGCCCGGATGGGCGGCAGGACGATGCAGAGCGTGGCCACGCATGAGAAGGTAAAAATTGTCAGCATCTGCGATGTGGACGCGGCGCATCTGGCGCAGGCGGCGAAACTTTTCCCCGATGCCAGCAAGCACAAGGACTGGCGTGAGGTGATGGCCAAACTGGGGGACAAATACGATGCGGTGACCATCGGCACGCCGGATCACAGCCATGCAGGGCCGGCAGTGACGGCTCTGCGGGCGAAGAAGCACGTTTATTTGCAGAAGCCCATGGCCCCGACGCTGCATGAGTGCCGGGTGATCACGGAAGAGGCAAAGAAGGCGGGCGTGGTGACACAGCTGGGCAACCAGGGGCGCTCCAGCATCGAGGCCCGCATGACGGTGCAGCTCATCCAGAGCGGGGCCATCGGCAAAGTGAAGGAGGTCATCATGTGGGAGAACAAACCGCTGAGCTGGTGGCCGAAAAACACGGAGTTGCGCCCCCAGGGCGATCCCATCCCGGAAGGGTTGGACTGGGACCTGTGGTGCGGGGTGCGGAATCCGGTGCCGTATTTAAATGACACCTATCATCCGCAAAACTGGCGCGCCTGGTTTGACTTTGGCTGCGGTGAGATGGGCGACATGGGCTGCCATCACTTTGATGCCACCTTTGATGCGCTGAAGCTGACCGCCCCCATCCGCGCCCGCCAGACACACGGCGGCAGCAGCGGCCCGCTGTGGGGTGAAAAGCGCATCGTGGAACTGGACTTCCCCGGCAGCGAATACACGGCGGACGACATTGTCCGCATCACGTGGAACGATGGCGGCATGGAACCGGACATGACCAAGGTGAAGATGCCTAAAGCGCTGACCAAGTGGCCCCATGCCGGCACCTTCTGGGTGGGCACGGAAGGCAGCATCTTCAAGCCGTACGGCCAGCGCCCGTTCGTGCTGCCGGAAGAAACTTTCCCAGCGGAGAAGTACCCCAAAGGCCTGAAGGGCCAGGACCATTACCATGACTGGGTGGATGCCATCCTCGCCGGTAAAAAGAGCTGCGCGGATTTCAGCCACGGCGGCCCGCTAACGGAGAGCGTGCTTGTAGGGACGATCACCGACCGCTTCCCCGGCCAGTGGCTGGAATGGGACCGCGAGGCCTGCCAGATCAGCAACCACGAAGGCGCGAACAAGCTGGTGAAGCGGGAGTATCGCGAAGGGTGGAAGATCGAGGGGCTGGGCTAACAGCTTTACCCCACCTCGCATGCTGGGGCGGGTACACTAATTTTATCGAGGCGATGCTGCGAATGGAGATTCGCAGCATCGTTTTTTTTGTGATTGACGAACTTTTTAGTTAGCTCGCATTACTTCTTCCCCGGCAACGACAGGTCGGGATTAACGAGATTGGCTTCTATCATCAAGGGGGAAGCGATGAGGGGATTTGGGGACTGGGGGGTTACCTGGACGCGAATGAGGTGGAGGTTGTGGCCACCGAAGGTTTCGATGCGGGTGAAGTTTTCCAGGGTGCGGCCGGTGGCGGAGGTGAGGGGCTTGTCTATGCGGAAGTAATGGCTGTCGCTGTGGAAGAGATAGACAGGTTTGGGGAAAGCCTGGACGGCGGCGCGGAGGGCGGGGACGAGGTTGGCGAAGCCGGGGCTGCGTGGCTCGGAGCGCTGGGTCTCGGAGAGGGGATTAGCCTGCATGAAAAGGACTAGGGCGCGGTGCTGCGGTTTCGCGGCCTCTTCAAACGCGGCCTGCATCCAGGCGATGGAGGCGGCATCGCGGGCGATGAATTCCTCCATGGCGGCAGGGTGGTTCTCGCGGGCATTGTTGTTGCTTCCGACGACGTGGAGGGTGGTGAAGAGGATGCCGTTATGCGACCAGCGGTTGTTTTCCACATAGGTGGCGAACTGGGGCTGAAGCCCGGGCTGGGAGGTCAATGTGAGCGAGGGGGTGCCGAGGCTCTGTGAATCCGGGAAGAACAGGCGGCGGACGAGGGCGAGGCGGTCAACCGGATCAAACTGGCCGGCATTGGCAGTGTGGCAGTCGGTCCATTCGTTGTCGCCGGGGGTGTAGATGAAGGGATGCTGGAACTGGTCGAAGCGTTTTTTGATCTGGTCGTAGGCGGGGTCATCGCAGGGGACCTGGCCGTATTTGGTATCGCCACAATGGACGCTGAAGGCGGGCCGGGCCTGGTTGGCGGTGGCGATGACGTTTTGAAAGCGGGCCTCATCCTGCGGCATGTGGTAGGGCATGCAGCCCATGACGAGGAATTCAAAGGGGGCACCGGTTCCTGTTTCCGCCGCCGCGGCGGTGAGGGGGAAGAGCAGCGAGAGGGCTAGGAGGAGTGGGCGGGTGGTCATGAGGATGATTGAAATGGATGAGTGGTTTAATGGGACGGCTTGAGCTGCTGCACGATGGATTGCAGGGTCTGCAGGCCGAAGCTGATCTTTTGGAAGAAGGAGGCGTGGTGGGGGACGAGGCTGAAGGCAGGATGGTGGGACCAGAGGGCGCGGAGTTTAGCATCCAGCGCGATGGCCTGCGCGAGGGTTTCATTGCGGATGGGGTTGCCGCCTTCGATGGAGGATCCGCCGACGGCGGCGGTCTCAAAGAAGATGACGGCATCGTAACGGGCGAGCTCGGCCGCGCGGGTGGTCTGGAGGGCGGCGAAGTACTCCTCCTCCGGGCCGGGCCAGTAGGCGGCTCCGTCAATGGTGCCACGGTCACACATGAGGACGCGGCCTGGATAAAGGGTGGCGTATTCGTCCTCCAGATGACGCTGTACATGATAGATGGCGCTCTGGGTGTGGCGCAATGCGGAAGGCTGGAGGGAGCGCGGGAATCCGCCCTGAAAGAGGATGGTAGCGGCCTCGGGCACGATGACGACGGAATCGCCAATTTCACGGCGAAAGAGGTCGGCGGAAGTGGTCTTGCCACCACCGGGGCCGCCGGTGAGGGCGATGCGGAAAGGAGAGGAGGGCATGGAAGGGAGGATGGAGAATGAAAGACAGCTACTGGAAGTAACAGGTTTTTCACTCCGGAAAGCAACATTCGTGAAGAACGGTACGCTATGTATCCGCACAGCCCTTCACTCCCAATCGCCCCACCATGAAAACGCTTCTTTGTTTGCTCCTGCCACTGTCTGCCCTGGCGGCGGATTCTTTGCCTGATCCGGCTGAGGTGACGGCGGGGATGAAAAAGGCGGCGGCGTTTTATACGGAGAAGCTGGCTGTACATGGCGGTTATGCCTCCGCCTGGAAGAAGGACCTGAGCGCGGGCGTGACGGAGCATAAGGAATCCAAGACGGTCATTTCCATCCAGCCGCATGGGACGACCAGCGTGGGGCATGCGCTGGTGAAAGCGTATGAGGCGACGGGGGAGAAGCAGTTCCTGGAGGCGGCCAAAGCGGCGGGCAAGGCGCTCATCGAGTGCCAGCTGGCCAGCGGAGGATGGGACAGCGATTTTGATTTTGCGGATGAGCAGGCGAAGCGCTACCACCTGCGCAAGGATGTCCTGGCAGGAGACAAGGAAACGGGCAAACGACGCAACTCCAGCACGCTGGATGATAACAAAACGCAGTCGGCGCTGCTGCTTCTGCTGGAGCTGGCCCACCTGCCGGAATGCAAGGATGATGCGGAGCTGCACACGGCCCTGAAGGCAGGAATGGACAGTTTGTTAGGCGCACAATACCCGAACGGTGCCTGGCCGCAACAGTACTCCGGTCCGGTGGATGCTAGCCTGCCGGTGATGAAAGCGGCGTATCCGAAAGACTGGCCGCGCACCTTTCCGAAGGAGGACTATAAGGGCTACTACACGCTGAATGACGGCAACATGATGAAGATCGTGCAACTGCTGTTACGGGCGCATGAACTGACGAAGGAGGAAAAGTACATGTCCGCTGCGAAAAAGGCGGGGGACTTCTTCATTCTGGCCCAAATGCCGGAGCCACAAACGGCCTGGGCACAGCAGTACAACCACCAGATGGAGCCAGTGTGGGCACGCAAGTTTGAGCCGCCATGTGTGAGCGGAGGCGAGAGCCTGAGCACGATGAAAACCCTGCAAGAACTGTATGTGGTGACGGGCGAGGAGAAGTACATGAAGCCGCTGGCGGCTGCCTTTGCCTGGTATGCGAAGTCCGAACTGCCGGATGGCCAGTATGCGCGCTTCTACGAGCTGAAGACCAACAAGCCGCTGTACTTTGTGAAGGATACTTATGAGCTGGTGTATGACGACAGCAACCTGCCGACCCACTACGGATTCAAGCTGGACTGGGTGAACAAGGACCTGGAGGCTCTACGCAATCAGATGGACAGATCGCGTGAGGAGTTGCTGGCCAAACGCGGCGGCCCAACGGATGACAAAGGCTGGGCCAGCCGTGCCAAAGGTGCGGGAAGCAAGGCACAGCAGGCGCTGAAATCACAGACGGCCGATGGAATCTGGATGAAGGGCGATGAGATTGATGCAGGCGAGTTTGTGAAGCATATGAATGCGATGGCCTACTATGTAGAAGGAGCCAGCAAGGGCGGAGACGCGTTTGCGAAGCTGAGGGCGAAGTAATTTTGCTTCAGCAGACTCAAGGGCTCTCCAGCCTTGGCTGGAGGGTGAGGGTCTGGCCACTAAGGTGGGCTTTGAGCAGGGCTTGATGAGGGTGGATGTGGATGCCGACGCTGCCGCTGGATTCGAGGTCGAAGAGGGGAATTTGGTAGCGCTGGCAGTGGTCGCGGAGGCGGGGTGGCAGGGCTTCCTCGACGCGCCAGGCATCATTGCTGCTGATGACGGCCTGCGGTTCGGCGGCGAGCAAAAGCTCAGTGAGGCCGGAGAAGTCGGCATTGTGCTGGTGACGGATGAGGATGTCACACTCCACCGGGGCCTGGCGCTCCAGCAGTCGCTTTTCAGTGATGAAGCCGGCATCGCTGAGCCAGAGGATGCGGAATTCGCCTGCCTGGATGAGCAGGACGAGGCCACGATCATTGGCCTTTTCATGAAGATCCTCCGGGCCGGGATGGAGGACCTGGGCGGTGACTTGAAGACCGTCTGGTGAGGCCAGCGGGATGATTTCATTCAGGAGGTGCCGCTGCCAGAGGGAACTGTCAGGTTCGATGATGCGGCTGAGGGATCGCAGGCTGGCGGAGGGAGGGTCGGTGGGCCAGGGCTCCAGGCGGCTGGTGTGGAGAAGGGGTACGTTTTGCGCCTTGAGAATCAACGGGGCAGCACCGGCATGGGCAATGTCGGCATGGCTGAGGATGATGCCGTCGAGGCTGTTGACGCCGTGATGGCGGAGGAAAGGACGGAGGGTGTAGCGCCAGGCATCCTCATTGCCAGTATCCAACAGCCAGCGGCGGTCACCATTGCGCAGGTAGCCTGCACCGCCGCCAAAGGGGAGATGAAGGACCTGCATTTCCACTGGTGGCGGTTGTTGTTCAAAGCGCAGGTCCAGGCTGTGATTGGAGGCCGGGAGACCGGCAAACCAGGTGGCGATGCCGACCATCACCTTGGCCAGAAAGGCATTGGCATGATTAACCAAAAGTGCTGCGGACACGCAATGGGCTGTGGACAGCCCGAGACTGAGGCAAGAGAGAAAAAGGCATATGCCCGAAGCGGGAACGAGCACCATGTTGGAAATCAGGGCAATCGGCGTGATGGTGTCAAAATGCCAGATCATCAGAGGCAGGCTGCCTGCCCAGGCTGCCGCAGAGACACTGGCAAGAGAGGCGATATGCAGACGGAGTTTCACGCCGAGGCGTTGAAGGGGCGAGGCCAGTGCGGAAGGCAAAAAGGGATCCAAAGTACACCAGGGGCGCAGGGTTTCCAGGAGGCCTGAGGTCATCAGCATGATGGCAAGGAGGACACCGAAGGAGAGTTGAAAGCCGACGATGAAAAGTTGATGCGTATCAAACAAAAGAAGGACAAGTGCAGCGGCACCGAGGGTGTTCGGAAGTTGGGAACTGCGATGAAAAAGAGGCCCCGCCAGGATCACAGATGTCATAAATGCGGCCCTGGCGGCAGAGGGACGCCAGCCTGTGATATAGGCATAAGCAAAGACCAGCAGAATGATGAACAGGGTGATGCGCTGAATGCCCAAACCGCGCAGGAACAGGGTCGCAATGCCGGCCAGCATGGCTACATGCAGACCGCTGACGGCAAAGACATGCAGGGTACCGCTGTCCCGAAAGGCGTCTTCAATATCCTCCCCTGCGGCATCCGATGCGCCGAGGGCCATGGCCAGGATGACTGCGGCGTGATCCCCTTCCCTTTCCAGCCCGCGCGAGAGCTGGCGGATGATCCACTGCCGGGAGTTTTCCGCTGCCTGGAGCAGATGGAAGCGGGGGGCAAACGAGGCGGCCTGAAGCATGGTGACTTCCTGCGCACGCAGATGGGCGATCCAGCCCATGCGCAGCCCATGACTGGCGGAGTCAAACTGGCCCGGATTCATCGGTGCCCTGGGGAGAAACAGGCGGCCTTTGATTTCATGCAAACCGGGAGATGCGAGTGCCCAGCCTTCGGGAAGGCGGACTTTGATTTGCGCGGTCACGGGGCGGAATGGGCCTTCGCTTCCTATGCGCACAGCGGTGGTTTTGCACAAGGCAGCAGCTTCATCCACTTCGGCACCCCGCGTCCAGGGATAGAGATGACCACGCACGGTGACTTCCATGGCGTGGTCCGGTGCCGCCAGAAGAGCTGTCCGCAGCGGATGATCATAGGTATCCGCCAGCCGGAATGAATGGAGCAGCCCGAAGGTAATAAAAACGGCCGGCAGGCTGAGCCAGAGACGGGGGTGGAACATAAAAACCAGCCAGGCGAACAACGTGACCGCCACCAGCAACCATCCTGGCTGCCAGGAGAAATGGTCCGCCAGGATGATACCTGCGGATGCAGGTACGGCCACCACCAGCAAAGGATGCTTTCTGTGCCAGTGACGGGAGCTGGGAGGGGCGGCCATCGTGGAGAATGGAAGCGGGTAATCAGGTTGAGATTCTTTTCAGTCTCCTGACCGTGCACGTTGTTCCTGAAGATGCCGGTATTCCGCCTGCTCCACTTCCTTCAGCTTATGATGGGCATTGGCGCTGTGATGGGTATTGGGAAAGAGGGTGATGATCTTTTCCAATACCTGTCTGGCCGAGGTGAAATCACCCAACTGATGCCAATGCACCTCTACCATGCGAAAGTGCAAGAAGGCGGAGTCTTCCTCTGACCACTCGCGTGCGTCAAGATGCTTTTGGAGGACCTGCAAGGCACGCCGTGGATCGTGTAGCCTCTCTGCGCAGATCTTGGCGATTTCGGCGATGGGATAAGTCTGGGCGGGATCTGCTGCCAGGGCTTTTTCATGCTCGGCGATAGCCCCTTCATAGTCTCCCTGGGCCATCTTGGCGGCGGCTTTATGGCTTTCCGCAGGCTGGACTTTCTCGCCGGACGAGTACACCAGAGTGCCTACGGCATCACCAAAGGCAGGCAGCACATACTTCACGATGAGCAGTCCAACAGCCAGCCCCACCGCGAAGAAATAGACCAGCATCATACCGTCATCGCCTTCCACCCGGTCCCAGCCCATTTTGACAAGCCAGAGAACCAGGGCGATGACGCATAGGCGGAAGATGAACTTGTGGTTCATGCCCGCATTTTAAACGGGGAAGGCCGCCCATGGCAAGCCGTAAGCCGGAATCGGGGTTACGGCTTTTGAACTTCGACGCCGGCCTCCTTGGCCACCTCCTCCTTTTTCTTGTCCACGGCTGCATCGGTCAGTTCCAGCAGTTTGGGGGCTTCCCCTCCTTTGGGGACATAGTGCAAGGCCACACCATTGATGCAGAAGCGACGCTTGGTGGGTGTGTTTGCAGAGACGGATTCTCCTTCAAACACATGTCCAAGATGGGCGCCGCAGCGCTTGCAGAGCGTTTCCACCCGCTTCATGCCATGGGAGTTGTCGGTACGCTCCAGGACGTTTTTGGCCGTGGACGCATCGTAAAAGGAGGGCCAGCCGCAGCCGGAGTGGAACTTTTCTTTGGAGGTAAAGAGCTCCACGCCGCAGCAGACGCAGTAATAAGTACCCTCCCCTTGTTTTTCGAACTCCTCATAGATGGCTCCAAAAGGACGCTCGGTGCCGGCCTGGCGGGTGACGGCGTATTGCTCGGACGTGAGGCGCTTTTTCCATTCAGCTTCGCTGAGGGTGACTTCGGGTTTGGGCATGGGGGTGGTTGGTGTGATCTTGTCCTCAGCGCAGGCGGCGAGCGACAGGCTGGAAAGGGCGATGAAAAGAAATGTCTTCATGTTCATGTTATCTACAACGTTCGACAAAGCTCTCTGATTGCTTATTCCCGCAAAGTTTGCGGTCATGAGACGCTCTGCCGGAGCTGGGCCAGCTCTTCTGCGGCCGTGGCAGGATCCTCCACTGTGTGAAGAATCTCCTGATGCAAGGCTTCCTGATAATCCACCAGCATACGCATGAGAGCAGTGCGGAGTGCTCCATAGTTCATGCCGGCCTCCTCTGCCAGGCGGGGGCCGTTTTCGCCACGCAGGCTGCCGCCGTCCATAAGCACGGGACGCAAGACGTTGAAAAGCTTCTCTTTGCCCCGGGCTTTATAATTTTCCGCCACGCGGTTGAGGGCCGCTCCTAAAAGGGTGAGGGTCCACTTGCGGCCAAAAATCTGCTCCGGAGTTTCATGAGAATGAAACTTTTCATGCTGGTAGCGCTTTTCGGCTTCGGACTCTCCGCTTCCGGTTTCTTCATCCAGGCTGAATTCTTTCCTCCGGTGCTGGTTTTGCCGCTCCCAATTGATGACAAAACGTTCCAGGCTGACCTGAAGCATGCAGCGCAACCGCCCTTTGGTGGCATCTGCAGTTGCAAAACTCTCGTTTCGCAGGAGTTTCATGAGAAAATCCTGGAGGATGTCATCGGCATCGTAGTGGCTGTAGCTGCGACGGCGAAGGTAGCAGTATAGCGGGTAACGATACTGCTTGATCAGCTCATCCAGAGCACGCTGCGCATCCTGGGCAGTGCCATGGCGCAGACGCGCAATGAGCGTCCATTGAGTAGCTGGCAGATGACTTTCCGGGGGGGCAGCAGACATGTTACATCTGCATAGTACGTCGTTTGAGGGGGATTCACAAGCAAGTGCTCTTATGAACAATGACCCATGGAAATAAATCGGCTTATAAAATGTTGATTATCAGATATTTGGGCAATCTTACCCCTGGAAAGAAATTCTACCACAGGCAATACCCTCCTTTTGAATTTAATATGTAAACGGAGCAATCCAAGGCGGGAGAATCATTGCCCACGCAGGTCATAACACAGGATGCGGGGTCCGGTCTTGTGGTCCAAGGACTCATCCTGCTGGCAGACATAAAGCAGTCCGTGGCTGAGAGCTGGCAGGCTCCAGGTATTGGCGGCATAAAAGAGCTGGCTGCGGGAGATTTCCTCGCAGCCCTCAGGGGTCAGTTTCAACCAGTGCAGGCTGCCCACCTCTCCCAGGCATAGGAAAGCGCCGTCGGCACGCAGCAGACTTGCGCGGAAGATGCTGAGATTCACCGGATTGCTGCGGCCCTGAATGGCGGCCAGGACGGCATCCTGCCACTCGATGTTTTTCGCCCAGACCTCGGCCCCGGTCCCGGCATTCACACAGACGAGGCGGGAATTGTTCTCCCGTTCGCCATCAATGGCGTAAAGATGACCGTCTGCATAAACGGGTGTCATCCAGTGGACGCCGATCTTGGGGGAATGCCAGACTTCACGGGCTTTGAACTCCGCATCGTACTCCACCATGAGGCCGCCGATGGGCCGGTTCTTCGGATAGCAGGTGGTAATGAAGGCGCGGTTTTTTTCCGGAATGACGACCGGACTGCTGCCGGTGGCCTGGATATACTCATCATCTCTCCAGGGAAAGCGGTCATGCACGGTGCCAGTGGCAGGATCAATGCAGAGCAGGCCCCCGATGGCAGGATTGCTCTCGCCTCCAGCATAGATGAGCACTTTGGTCTGCCCATGAAGCCGGGCAGGAATGGGGGAGGCATAGCTGGCCCCCCACTCATCTTCAGCCATCCATTTCACAGCGCCGGTTTTGAGATCAAAAGCGGCGACACTCACGCCTTTGGCGGCCAGTTTGGCCGCGCGGTCCCGGCGGTCTTCGAAGCCATCAAACGGCTCCGCTTTTCCACCCACATTGACGATGACCCGGCCATCCAGGATCAGCGGGGAGGAGCCCGCGCCGAAGAAGTCCTGGGGCACGTTGTATTGCTTGCGCAGGTCGTGTGCCCAGAGCTGCTGGCCGGTCTTTAAATCAAAGGCATGGAGCATGGAAGTCACGCCCAGGGTCACCACCACACCATCGCCAATGACCGGGCTGCCGCGCGGCCCGTTGCCGAAGCCGTAGCGGTCCTGATACTCGACCGGGTAGGCCTGGCTCCAGAAACGTTTGCCCGTTTCACGATGCAGGCATTCCACGGTCTCCTGGCCCTCTAGCGTGTGGAAGATGACGCAATAATCGCCGCTGATGGCGGGTGACGTATAGGCCTCGCCGATGGCCACTTCCCAGACCGCCTTTGGACCGGTTTCCGGCCACTTTTTGAGCAAAGGCGTCTCCGGTGAAGAGCAATCGTCGCCAGGTCCGAGCACACGCGGCCAATCACTGGTTTTGGCCGTGGCGGACAGGGGCGCGGGTGCGGCGTGAAAGGTGAGCCGGTCAAAGGGCTGGGCTTCCTGGGCGGGGAGCGCTGCAGAAAACAGACTCAGGCATAAAATCAGTCTCGACGCGTACTTCATGGTCACGCAAACTAAAGACCGCTATGCAAAAAGCCATCTCCATCTTTTCGTTCACCGCCCTCGCTTTCCTTGCCTCCTGCACCAGTTGCCCTCTGGGCCACAAGACCACGGCCAAGGGCAAGGTGGAGCATGTGGTGCTGATCTGGCTGAAGAATCCTGGGGATGCCAAGGACCGTGCGGCGGTGATCGCGGCGGGGAAGAAATTTCAGCGGGAAATTCCGCAAGTGGAACATCTGAGCGTGGGCACACCGCTGGCCAGCGAAAGGCCCGTGGTGGATGACAGCTTCGATGTAGGCCTGGTGATGCGCTTTGCCAATGCGGCGGACCTGGCCATCTATGAGAAGCATCCGGTGCATGTGCAGGCAGTGAATGACGTCCTGAAACCGGCGGCAAAGAAGCTGCTGGTCTATGACGTGGTGACCGAATAGGCCTTTATTTATCCGTCAAAACCCTTGCAGCCAGGGCCTGCGCATTTCATCTCTCCGCATGCCCAAGCCAGCCCCCGTCGCCCGACAGAACCGCCACTCCTCCCCTACCACGGGCCATGTGCCCGTGTATGATGAGGATGACCTGGGAGCGATCCTGGAGGGAAAGGAAAATGCGCTGGTGCTGATCCTGGACTGCATCCAAGACCCGCACAACCTGGGCGCCTGCCTGCGCACGGCGGACGCGGCGGGCTGCGACTGCGTGGTGATGCCCAAGGACAAATCTGCGCCCATCTCTGATACGGTGATCCGCGTTTCCTGCGGCGGCGCTGAAAACGTGCCCCTGGTGCGCGTGACCAATCTGGCCCGGGCGATGGATAAACTGAAAAAGCTGGGCATCTGGATCGTGGGCACGGCGGATGAAACAACCAAGTCCCTGTATGACATGGACCTGAAAGGCCCCACGGCCATCGTCATGGGTGCTGAGGGCGACGGCATGCGGCGGCTGACCGGGGAGCATTGCGACTTCCTGGTGCGCATTCCCATGATTGGCCGGGTGCCCTGCCTCAACGTTTCCGTCGCCACCGGCGTTTCCCTTTTTGAGGTCGTGCGGCAGCGACAGGTGAAAACATAGGCACTGCCGCTTACTGGGCGAGTTTGGCGGCGAGGAGGACGGCCTCGACCAGGCTCTGGCCGTTGGCCTTGCCCTGCCAGGCGATGTCGCAGGCGGTGCCATGGTCCACACTGGTACGGGGCATGGGCAGGCCGAGGGTGGTGTTCACCGCGCTGTCAAAAGCGAGAGCTTTGAGCGGGATCAAGGCCTGGTCGTGATACATGCAGATGTAGGCATCCACGGTCTTGCGCTTGGCGGGGATGAAGGCGGTGTCTGGTGGCAGGGGTCCTTCGATGGTATGGCCTTTGGCCCGTGCGGCTTCAATGGCAGGCTGGATGAGCGTTTCTTCTTCCCGTCGGCCGAAGAGGCCATGCTCACCCGCGTGGGGGTTGAGACCACAGACGGCCAGTTTGGGCTTGCGGCCCAGGTGGCGCTGAACGGCCTCTGCGGTGAGTTCGATGACCTCAAGAACGCGGGCGGAATTGAGGGCTGGAACGACATCCTGGTAACCGATGTGCACCGTGACGAGGCTGCAAATCATGACCTCGGAGAAGAAGGCCATGCAGGAGCGGGCGGCGTCCATCTTCTCGGCAAACATTTCGGTGTGACCGGGATAAAGGATGCCTGCGGCACGCAGGGCTTCTTTATTGATGGGCGCAGTGGCGACGGCGGCGACCTGTCCGGCGAGGGCAGCAGTGATGCTTTTGTTAATGTATAAACAGGCGGCGGAGCCGGTGTGCGCGCTGACCGTACCGGGCGTGAAATCTGTGGCGTCAAAGCCGAAGAGGTCCAGCACGGCAGGCTCGTCCAGAGAGGTGCATTTATCCGCCCATTCGATCTCGGACAGGATGCGCCGGGGAGCGGGCAGGCCGGTCTGGCGGGCGCAGCGCGCGAGCAGGCGGGCATCGCCAAAAATGACGGGTGTGGCGACGGAGCGCACCCGTTCATTGGCAAGAAGCTGCAGGCAGATTTCCGGGCCGACCCCGGCAGGGTCTCCCATGGTGACGGCGATGAGTGGCTTGGGCATGGAGCGGATGAACCTATGCTGAGAGAGCGGGGTGGCGTCAATGGGCGGAAATGGGGGCAATATGAGCGGGCTGGGTGCGTTTTAGAAGGCCCTTAAACGATTATGAAATGGTCTGCCCCTGCCCTGCTGCTATGTGTTTATCTGAGTGCGGTTCAAGAATCGCCGGCGGCGAAACCGGATGTGCTGGTGATCCTGACGGACCAATGGAGTCCGCGTTATCTGAGCTGGGAGAATCCGCAGGTGCGCACGCCGAACCTGGACCGCATCGCGGCGGAAGGGATGATTTTTGACCGGTGCTACACCACCTCCCCTGTCTGCATGCCGGCGCGGGTGTCCTTGCTTACTGGGCAGTATCCGCATAACGGTGGCCATGCACTTTGGGGAAATTCACTGGAATACCACCCTGCCCCCAAAGACGGGACGATGTTTCGCGATATCAAGGAGGCCGGTTATACGACGGCGCAGATCGGGAAAACCCACTGGACGGGCGGAGGCAGCATGAGGCGTGAGTTTGCCAGTGATGAGGACTACCACAAAGCGCTGGGGCTGGACCACGTGATGGATGTCTCCGGGCCGCCTTCCTCGGCTGCGGACAAGGGGCCCTATGGCAAGTATTTGAAAGAACTGGGGCTGCTGAAAACTGTGGCGGAGGACATGCACGAGCGGTATGTGCGGTTTCAATATTTGCCCAAAGCCAACCCGGCACCGCCCGAGCATTATCACGATACCTTTGTGACGCAGAAGGCGGTGGAGTTTATCCACGATCAACCAGCGGAGAAGCCGCTCTGTGTGGTGGTGAGCCTGCACTCCCCACACCCGCCGCTGGATGCGCCCGGTGAGTATGCGACGATGTATGACCCCGAAGAACTGACCCTGCCTCCGAATGTGCCGGAGACCTACCGGCGCGAGATGCGCATGATTGACCATGCAGAGACGCGCAAGATGGTGGCCAACTACCTGGGCAAGATCACCCTGGCGGATGAGCATGTGGGCAGGCTGGCGGCGGCCTTTCAAAAGCGTGGCACCTGGGACAATACGCTGGTGCTTTTTACCGCCGACCATGGTGAGATGATGGGGGCCCAGGGGCAGCTCACCAAAGGGCGGTTCTTTGAGGAATCTGCCAGGGTGCCTCTCATGATCCGTTGGCCGGGGAAGGTCAAGGCAGGGCGGACGAAGGCGCTGGCGCAGATGTTTGATGTGTATCCGACCATCGTGGATGCCATCGGCGGCAAACTTTCGCCCTATCGCCAGGCGGTGTCTTTGATGCCGGTGGCCAGCGGTGAGAAAAAGACGGTGCGCCATGTGGCCATCAGCGAGATTGGTACGAAGTCCCCGCTCAATATCATGGCCAGCGACGAGCGGTATAAATGGTGGATGGAGAAGGATCAGGAGTTCCTCTTTGACCTGAAAGAGGACCCTTACGAAATGAAAAATCTGGCGGCTGACCCGGAGCATTTCAAAGCGCTTAGCCAGATGCGGGCACGCATGCTGACCCATCTGCGCAACACGCAGACCAATCACGCAGAAGGATACGTGCCCATGGTGGACCGGCTGAGAGATAAGGACGCGGCCAAGAAAGGCATCGAGACAAAGAAGAAGAGGAAGGGCAAGACCGGCGAGCCCTGACGGTCAGGGCTTGTTCATGGGGCGTTTGCCCTTGCCCTTCTTTTTGTCCGGACCGCCTTTGCCACCTTTGCGGTCCATGGCAGGCGCTTTGGCTGGATCGTACTCTTTGTTAGGAACAGGCATGGCGGCTCCGAGTTCAGCCAGATGAGTATGCAAACGCTGGGCGAGTGCGGTGGCAAGTTCTGGCTTGGAGGCGGCGAGGTTGTTGCGTTCGGCGAGGTCGCTATCGAGATCGAAGAGGAGGTTGTCGCCTGTTTCGTAGAAGTGGATCAGCTTGTGGTGGCCGGAGAGGATGGCGGAGTGCGGCGTATCCCCCTGATAGTGAGGGAAGTGGAAGACAAGCTCCTCATGGGCGCGTTTAACGGGAGTCTTTGCACCCGTGAGCAGATGAGAGATGTCGCCGCCCTCGATGCCTGCTGGCAAGGCCTTGCTGACGCCTGCCCAGCGGCAGAAGGTAGGGAAAAAATCGTAACCGACGACGCGCTGATAGCACCAGGAGTTGGGCTTGATGCCGGGGCCGCGAATGATGAGGGGCACGCGGATGCCGCCTTCCCACACGCCACCTTTGCCTGAGGATAGGGGCCGGGGGCCGCCGCCGCCTGCACCGTTGTCTGACATGTAAATGACGTAGGTGTTTCCGGCGAGGTCGAGACGATCAACGGTCTCCAAAAGGCGGCCAACACCGGTATCGAGGTCGGTGGTGATGGCGGCGCGACCGGGATCACGATGCATGCGGCCGGGGGGCTGGTTTTCGTAGAATTCGCGGGTGGCTTTCAGGGCGTTTTCGGGACGGTGCAGGGCATGGTAGGACATCTGGATGAAAAAGGGTTTGCCGGCCTTTTTCTGGCTCGCCATGAAGGCGGCAGCACGCTCTCCCATGCCGAAGATGTCCACAGGATTGGGGTCCACAAAAGGGTTCGCATGTTCATTACCGGTATCGCCATCACTTTCATCATAACCATGATTTTCGGGACCGCCGCCACCGAGATGCCATTTGCCATAATGGGCGGTGGCATAGCCTGCGGCCTTCAGGACTTCGGCGATGGTGACTTCCTCCGGGCGGATGTTTTTGCGGGATTCGGCTTCGATTAAGCGATGTCCTGGTTCCGGCGGGGCGGCTTTGGTCCAGCGCAGTTGGGCCGGGTTCAGGCCGGTTTGCAGACTGATGCGGGTGGGGGAACAGACAGGGGCGGGCGCATAGGCGGCACTGAAGCGCATACCCTGGCTGGCGAATTTTTCCAGGTTTGGCGTCTTGTAAAAGTCGCTCTTTGAACTCGGAACATCCGGATGCATCGGCGTGGACAGCCCGGTCCAGTCCTGGTCATCGGAGAGAAGGAACAGTATGTTAGGCTGGGCCGCCCACGCTGTTGATGTGATAACCAGAAGGATGGCGGCGAGAAAGGGAAGAAGTTTCATAAGGGTGTTAACGCTGGGGTGCTCCGCTGACATCGAGATCGGGTTGGGTATTCCAGCGCTTCTTCCAATCGGGCTTGTTGATCTTGGTGCGGAAGATGACGGTATTGTCCAGGGCCAGACTGTCGGTCCAGATGAACCTGGCACCGGCAAAGTCGCTTTCGAAATAGGGCTGCTTCGGGTCCACCTGTTCCTCGCTGTACTCCTTGGCGTTAGGCCAGGAGGCGTCGTCGAAGTCAACGGCCCACCAGTTGGTGGGGAGGGGTTCATGTTTGACCTCGGGGTTGGCGGTGTTGCTGTTGAGCGGGCCGTGGAAAAAGCTGCGGGCTTTCCAGCTGGCATCCGTCACGGTTCCATCGGCGAATTTGAGGATGAACCCTCCATCACCGATGTTGGTGCCGTATTCCATGCCGGTCTTGGGGTCGGCATTGTCTTTGGCGAGAACGGCGAGGGTCATGGGATACTCCGGAAGGAAGTCCACGCTGACGACATTGTGCGGAGTGAACTGGATGGGATCCACGGCGACCAGCCTTCCATTGACGTAGAGCATGAACCAGTTGTCGGCATAGACATTGAGTTTCATCGTATCGCCGATGCCGGGCTTGATGAGGCCGCTTTGATCACCGCGTCCTTTGGGCTTTCCTCCTTTGCCTTCAGGTCTTTGGCGCGGCGGAGGGGAAGCATTCGAGGGCGTATCAACGGCACTGTCTGCACGCGAGTAAACGACACTCAGTTTGGCGTGACCGAGAATCTTGCCCTGGATGGCTGCCAGCAGGACCTCGCGATTGACCTGGGAAGCTGGTTCAGCGAATGCCGACGGGGCAGAGAGGGCATAAACATGAAGCACGTAGGTCTTGGCACCTGGGCCTTTGGAATGCGGAGGTTCATAACCGGGGGCTCCCCGGAAACCAACGCCGGTTTTGCCAATCCCCTGGACATTCTTGGGCAGGATGGTGACATCCGCCGGGATGTCCCAGAGGGTCCAGTAGCCTTTCATTTCATTGCCAGGCGCTTCGTGATCCATGATCAAAGCGAAACTCTGAGTGCCTGCGGGGGCTCCGCTCCAGCTCAGAGGCAGGGTGGAGCCGCTGCCATCCCCGGTATAGTCCATGGGCAGAGGACCGCCGTCCTCAACGACCGGGCTGGTGAGGATGAAAGCACCGGTGCTTTTCGTTTCGGGCTCCCTGCTCTGCTCCAAGGCATCCAGGCGACCGTCGTTGTTTTTATCCAGGGCAGTGAAGTCGGTGCGTGCTTTTTCCATGGCGCTGGCCAGGGAGCTGCCGTTTTTGCGTGCAGCAAAGTCACGCTTGGTGGCTTCGGCAAATTCATGAGCGGTGATGATGCCGTCACCATTGGCATCCCTGGGGGTGCTGGATGAGGAGGAAGGGGAGGGTGCTGTGGTTTCGCGTGAGGGTGGCGCGGGGGGTGAATTGTCTCGCATGCCTTTGCCCTTCCCCTTGCCCTTTGCGTCACCCTTTCCCTTTGCATCACCTTTGCCGCCGCCCCCCTGGCGGGCAGTATAAACTTCGCGGGTGATGTCATCGCTCCCATTGTTGTATTCGAAGGGGTAGGTGCCGTCGCCATTGATGGAATAGGTGATGGAGCGACGGCTGCCATTCAGGGTATAAGTCAGTTGGTAGCTGTTGGGGCCGGTGCTTTCAAAGCCCGTGATCACCGCTCCGCGCAGCGGTGGGGTATCTGGCCGCACACCCTGGGCACGGGGCTGGGGATCCACCTGACCGCCTGCTTCAACAACCTCACCGTGAAAACCGCCCAGGACGTAAGGATACTTCAATGAGGCATGGTAATGATAACCGGTGCCTGGGGTTTCGTGGCCGTGGCATACGTCCAGCTTGCCAATGGGAGAACCATCAGGCTCAGTGAGTCCATAGATCGGGTAACCATCCAGGGCATAGGCGATGGCCATGCCCTTGCCCACTACGTTTTGCAAATGCAGCGGTGCGGCATGGTAATGATAGTCATCCGCACGCCCGCAATGGCCGCCCCATTGGTCGAGTTCGCCGATTTCCTGGGACACTTCGCCCCGGTTGTTTTGGGGATTGAAGATGGGGATGCCATTCACGGCCAGGGCGATGGCCCCACGGAGGAAGCGGCCTTTGATCAAAGCGGGTTCTTTGGCCGGGACAGGATGCAACGGGATGCGCCAGGCATTGTCACCGAAGTAGGCATGCGGCAGCGGAACCTGCTGCTGCCAGGCAGTGATGCCGGTCATCATGGGATGATCCGGCAGGCCATTGGAGCCGATGAAGAGGAAGTCCCGGTCCCACTTGATCTCCAGCTTGGGGAAGGCCTGAAACGGCAGCGATTGCGCCGGTGCTCCTTTCACATTGGCCAGGGCAGTCGCAGCGAGATTGAGGGTAGAGGCTGCGGAGGCTACCTGCGTCGGTTTGATTTCGCCGGAATGCCTGTGAGCTTGCTTTTGCTCCCACTCGGCGAGGAGGTGGGCGCGCAGGGCTTCATCAAAAACGGGAGTCTCGCCTTGCTTCCAAGTATGGGCCGTGGCCGGCTGGATGGCGGCAAAACTGATGAGCCAGATGAAAAGGTAACGGCAGGTCATGCCACCATAAACACCGGTTCTGTAAAGGGATGATGAGGAAAGAGGCGGAGATTTGTTAAGAGATGGTAAAGCTGCCCGCTGTCCCTTCATTTCCCACCGGGTGGCGTGCGGTCATCGCCGAAGTATTTTTCACTGCGATAGCGCAACCACACGCGCAAAACCTGCGGCACCTTCTCGCGCTCCGCTTCGGTTAGCGTTTCATACAGCGTCATGGCCTTTTCCCGCTCGCCACGGCAGGCGCGGTTGTTATGGGCATCCCAATAGCTGCGGGCGGCCCGGATGCGGCGGCACACTTCCTTGATCAAAGCTGCCCCCGCGAGCGGCTTGTCGGAAGGCTTTTTCTTGGCAGGCATGGTTTGTATCTCTGCTACTTGGCCGAAGCTGGTGGCGGCAGGAGGCCTTGCTGCTTTTTGGCCTCGGCTTCGGTGCGGGCTTCGGAGGCGTAGGGGTTGGGGGGCATGAGGGTGGCGGGGATGGGGGCGCGGCGGTAGTTATCGGCAGGGCCGGGGCCGTAGTTGGAGGCGAGATAGGTGATGATCTTTTTTTCGGTCTCGGGCTCAAGTTTCCACAGCCCACCTTTGGTCTGCATCCATTCCAGGACGGAGGTCCAGTTGGCCTTTGTGGCGCGCTGGCGGAGGAAGGTCTGGGGGGAGTGGCAGATGATGCAGTGATTGCGAACGAGCTCCCAGTCGGGGGCGATTTTCATGCCGGTAGCGGGGTCCAGGGGGACGTCTTCCGCAGCCGTGAGGGGGAGGCTGAGGAGGGCCGTGAAAAGGAGAAGGAGGCGGCGGACGTCGGTCATGGCTCTCAGACGGCTTGGATGGCGATGCGGTGGCAGGTGTTGTTCAAGTAGCCCTGGGGATTCCAGCCGGGCAGCACCATGGGCTGGCTGCGGCCCTGGCTGTCCTGGGCGCGGGCCCAGATTTCATAGTAGCCTTTTTTGGGGAGCTTCAGAGCGGTGGTCCAGTGCTGCCAGGCATAGCGGTTGGCGGCGGGGCGGAGGTCGGCTTTCTGCCAGGTGATGCCGAAATCCACAGAGACATGCATCTCGCGGATGTCGCCTTCCCCGGTCCAGGCGTGGCCCCGCACGGTGAGGGCTTCACCAACGGGATGAGTGATGCCGGATATGGGGAAGGTGATGAGGGACTTCACCGGCATGGCGGCGATGACCTCCATGTCCTCGGCGGGCGGCTTGGTGCCAGGAGCGACGGGATAACGCGGCATGCGGTAGGAATGGCCGGTCATTTTTTCGCCATCGTGCTCGCGGTCGCGGACGAGGATGCGCTTAAGCCACTTGCCACAGGTGGAGCCTGCCCAGCCGCCGAACATGAGGCGCAGCGGATGGCCGTTTTGATAAGGGATGTCCTCGCCATTCATGGCAAAGGCGATCAGGGTCTCGTCTTCCATGGCCTTGGCGATGGGGGCACCGCGTGAGATGGCGGACTTTTCGGGATTGCCGGACAGGTGGAAATCGGCCCCGTAATAGCCGATGTAAACGGCATCCGGTTTGATGCCGACGTGCTTTAACACATCCTTCAAACGCACGCCCGTCCAGGTAGGGCAGCCGACGCCGCCGGTGGTCCACTGGGTGCCGGTGGCAGGGGGATTGAATTCGCTGCGGCCATTGCCGGCGCATTCCAGGACCATTTGCAGGGTGTGATGCTCGAACTTTTCCTTCAGTTCCTTGAGGGTAAAAGTGACGGGCTTTTCACAGCTCTCTCCCGCGATTTCCAGGGTCCATTTTTCGGGGTCGAGTGTTTCGGCAGCGGGCGGGAGGCCGTTATTGCGGATAAAAAGGTGTTTGGCGGGCGTGATCTCATCATCCAGCAGGTGGGCCGGTGTTTCGGCGACGAGGGGACGGTCTGTAAAAAGCGAGAGGCCCTCTTTGCCGGGGATGGTGAAAGGCTCGCTGCCCTGGGCGAGGGCGGTGGGGATGAGGCCAGCGGGCATTTTGTCGCCAAAAACGATCTCGGCACCCAGGGCGGCGCTCATGGAGGCGAGGCTCAGCCTGCTGAGAAAGCTGCGGCGGCTCACGGGATCTGGCTGGCTGGGTTGTGCATCAGAATTCATCATCGGGGATATAACGTGTTCCGGCCGTTGTTCTTCAAGAGGAAGATGCGGTCCGTGAACTGGGATGAGCCACCAGATAAAGATGGAGATCAGGCCCTGCTTGTAAAAAGTCTGTGGGGCGGTTATCTGAAAGCTTTGTTCTGTTGAACTGAGTCCATGTCTGAGCTTCCCAACCTTGAATTTCCCTCTGTGACGGAGCTTGCTGCCTGGCTGCCTCAATTTGAGGTGCTGGAGCAGATCCAGGCCGGGGAGGATGCTGCCTGGTATCTGGGACGGCAGACGGGCCTGGACCGCGAGGTTCTGATTGAAGTGATTCCCGAACCCGAGGAAACGGTGGCTCATGCGCTCCTGGAGCGGTTGCGGCGGCGGGCACGGCTGGTCCAGCCGACCATCACGGCGGTTTATGATTTCGGGCGGCTGCCTTCCGGGCCATTTTACCTGGTGGGAGAACACGTGAACGGGGTTTCTCTGGAGACTCTGATTGAGCAGCGGCAGCTTAAACCGAAGACTGCTTTTCCCCTGGCGCTGCAGATTTGTGAAGCACTGCAAATCGTCCATGACCTCCCCATGCCGCACGGTGCATTGAGCACCCAGACCATCCTGGTCACCCCTGAAGGGCAGGCCAAGCTGACGGGGATCGGCATGGTGCAGATGGAGACGGGGGAGCTTTCCTGGCTGAAGCCGTTCCGGGGCAGCTTCACCGGCGACATCCGGGCGCTCGGATATACACTGCACTGGATGTTCGCCAAATGTGCACCGGATGCAGACGGACGGCTTTCGCGGGATCTGCCACCGGCATTTGCCACGGTTCTGCGCCGCTGCGTGGAGCCGGACGCTGCACGCCCGTTTACCCGGCCGGAGGATGTAGCAGAGGCTCTGAAAGAGGCGCTACGCGGAACCCAGGAAAAATCGGAACCCTCCACGCGCACCCGGATTGCGGTGGGCGCGGGGGCCTCCAGCCTGCCATCCCAGCCGCCGCCTGCCGCAGTTCCTCCGCCTCCAAAGGTGGTGCCCGGTCAACTCAAGCCCGTAGTGCGTCATTACCAGCCGACTTTGATGCAGCGGATGGACGCCTTTGTCTGGAAAGCTTTCAGCACGGGATTGCACATGCTGATTACTCTGATCAGCGTCGGCAGCCTCATCCTGCTCATCATGTTCAAGGACCGTATCGTTTTTGAAGAGGATACCTCCCTGCCCATGGCCCAGTATGAAGAGGCTGGGTCTGAGGAAAAACCGATCCCGGCTGCTATACTGGGTGCGCTTCCCCAGGCTGAAGTCCTGTCTGCACCCGCGCCCGTCTCCAAGCCTATCACATTGCCGCCGCCCAAGCCAGAGCCTGTGCTGGATCCCATGGCCGATCTGCGGGCCCAGTACGTGGCGGCAGTCCAGACGGCGGCTAACCAGGCTCTTGAAAAGGTGCGGCTGGACGATCTGCCCTACCTCCAAAACGAACTGCAGCTGCTGCAAAGCGGAGGTGACATTCCGGCCATGGACGAGCCCAACCTTCCTGCCAGCCTCAAAATACTGCGGCAGCGCTACCGGGAAGTAAAAGAAGGAAAAACATCGTCAGCGCCTTGAAGCCCGCTGGCAAGGAAGAGGACCGGGCGAAAGCCAGCGCTCCATTTTCCTCTGTCACTTGTCTGCGGATGGTGCACAGTTTTCCCATGCGCCTTGTTTCAGCCCTCACCATCGTTTTGGCCGCAGGCTTCTGCCTCCCGGCTGCCTGCCCTGCCGCGCCCAGTGAGGCCCCCAAGAAGCTGGAAGGCGAACCCGCTGCTGCAAAACCAGGCGACGAGGCCCCCACGACGACGCCAGAAAAAAAGGCCGCCGCACCCGCCGTCACGCCGCCACCACAGGACGCCTACCGCCAGATGGAGCTGCTGACCCGGGCGATGGAAACGATCCGCCAGAGTTATGTGGACGAATCCAAAGTGACCTACGAGGAACTGGTGGAAGGGGCGCTGGAAGGCATGCTGCGCAGGCTGGACCCGCACTGCGAATACATGGGCAGCAGTCTTTTTGAGGACATGCAGCGGGAGCAAAGCGACACGTCTGAGGGAGTCGGCATCACGGTCTCCCTGCGGGAGGGGACGCTGACCATCATCACCGTGCGCGACGACGGCCCTGCCGCCCGGGCCGGGGTGCTGGCCGGAGACCAGATGGTGCGCATCGGCGACGTGCTGACGGACAGCGTCGGCGTGGCCGAGGCCATCCAACTGCTGCAGGGCAAGGCCGGAGAGACGATGAAACTGACGGTCCGCCGTCCAGGCACCCGGCAGTTTTTGGAATTCAGCCTGATGCGTGAAACCCTCTCGGAAACTTCGGTGCACGATTCCATGCTGCTGGTCCCCAAGCTGGCCGGAGATTATAAAATCGGTTATGCCCGTATCTCCCAGTACACACATTCCACGGCAAGAGATCTGAGCGACTCCCTGAATGAACTGGAGAAGGCAGGCATGCAGGCCTTTGTGCTGGATCTGCGAAACAACCCCGGCGGCCTGCTGGACAGCGCCGTGGCCGTTTGCGGTGAATTTCTGCCTGAGGGCACGGTGGTGGTGACCACGGAAGGCCGCATCGCCTCCCAAAATCCCCCTCCCTACCGCACCCCAGCACGTGAAGGCAAAAAGCCGCGCCGGTATCCTGTGGCGGTGCTCATCAACCACGGCAGCGCCAGTGCGGCCGAGATCACCGCCGGGGCGCTCCAGGACCTGAAACGCGCCATTGTGGTGGGCACGACGAGCTTCGGCAAGGGGTCCGTCCAGAGCATCCTGCCCATGAAGAACGGTGCCGCCATGCGCCTGACCACGGCCAAGTATTACACGCCAAGCCATCGCACCATCCATGAGCACGGCGTGGAACCGAACATTGTCTCCGTCCTGACCACCGATGAAGAAATGAAAGTGGCCAAGTGGCGCAACAGCCACGGCACGGGTGAAGCGGCGGCCATTGAGATCGCCAATCTGGGTGACAAGCAGCTTGAGCGTGCGGTGGATGCGCTGAAGGGGGTGCTGGTCTTTGAGTCGTTTCAGGCCAAGGCCACTCCCGTGCCTCCGCCAGATGTTCCGCGCGCCCTGCCTGCCAAGGATAACGCGCGCTGATAAGGGGAATCGCCGATATTCCAAACATCTGGTTAATCTTTGCCCGTGCACATGCCCTCCCAAGCTCCACTGGCGCTCATCACGGGCGGGGCGGGGGATCTGGCACAGGCCATCCGCCGGGAATTGGAAAACCAAGGCTGGCAGGTGCATGCACCAGGCCGGGAAGAGATGGATGTCACGGACAAGACTCAAGTGCAGGCCGTCATGGCTGCCCTGCCACGGCTGGATCTGCTGGTTCACAATGCCGGTTTTCTGCGGGACGCCATGCTGACGAAGATGACGGAAAACGATTTCCAGGACGTGCTGGAGGTTCATCTCAAAGGTGCCTTTCTGGCGGCCCAGGCAGCGCTTAAAATCATGGTGAAGCAGCGACAGGGGCACATTGTGAACATCGGTTCATTTAGCGCGCTTTCAGGCCCAGCCGGCCAGGGAAACTATGCCGCGGCGAAGGCAGGCCTGATCGCACTCACGCAGAGCCTGGCAGCCGAATACGGACCCCGAAACATCCGGGCCAACTGCGTACTGCCGGGATTTCTCGAGACAAAAATGAGCCGCCCGTTGTTGACGAAACATAGACCGAAGATTGAGGCAGCCCATGCGTTGGGGCGGTTGAATACCGTTGAGGACGCAGCGCGTTTCATCACGTTTCTGCACACGATGGAGCATGTCAGCGGACAGGTGTTTCAGCTCGATAGCCGGATTCGCAAGTGGACATGAACTCCGCTTCAATGTGCTGCTTCACATCTGCGATGGAACTTGCTGCAAGCCGGACGGATTTGCTTCGTTGATGGGTGTTCCATGATTTTGCGACGTCTTCTTTCTTCTATCCTGCTCCTGGCTGCGGGGGTTTCTTTTGCGGCTGAAAAGCCAAACCTGATCCTCATTAACATTGATGACCTGGGCTATGCGGACATCGGCCCTTTTGGCTCCAGCAATGCGACGCCGCACCTGGACCGCATGGCCGCCGAAGGCATGAAGCTGACCAGCCACTATGCCGCCCCGGTGTGCAGTCCTTCCCGAGCCTCCCTCCTGACTGGCTGCTACCCGAAACGGGTGCTGTCCATTCCGCATGTGCTGTTCCCCGCCGGGGCGGTTGGGCTGAACCCGGATGAAACGACTATCGCCGAGGTGCTAAAAGAGGCCGGTTATAAGACGGCCTGCGTGGGCAAATGGCACGTCGGCGACCAGCCGGAGTTTTTGCCCACGGCCCAGGGTTTCGACAGCTACTATGGCATCCCCTATTCCAATGACATGGGACCTGCCGCAGACGGCTCCAAAAGCAATCCCGGCCAGCCCATCCGCCAGCCAAACGCCAATGCGAAGAAGAAGGCCCCGCCGCCGGATGATGAAACGGGCCTCAAAGGTCTCTCCCAGACACCGCTGCCGCTGGTGGAAAATGGCAATGTCATCGAACGCGTGAAAGCGGAGGAGCAGCACACCATCACCAGCCGTTATACCGGCAAGGCCTGCGATTTCATCCGTGAGAACAAAGACGGTCCTTTCTTCCTCTACATGCCCCACACCGCCGTGCACTTTCCGCTGTATCCTGGCAAAAAATACATGGGCAAATCCCCCAATGGTCTGATTGGCGACTGGACGCAGGAGGTGGACTCCTGTGTGGGCCAGATCCTGGATCTGTTACGTGAGTTGCAGCTGGACAAAAACACAGTGGTGGCCTTTACCAGCGACAACGGCGGGGCGCTGAACCATGGCTCCAGCAACAAACCCCTGCGTGGTTCCAAAGGCCAGACCTTCGAAGGCGGTATCCGCGTATGCACCGTAGTGTGGGGCCCCGGAACGATCCCGGCCGGGAGCACGACGGCGGAAATCACCAGCCACATGGACTGGCTGCCCACCTTTACCACGATGGCAGGTGGCAAACTACCGGAGCGCAAACTGGACGGCAAGGACCTGTCCCCCGTGCTGAAGGGGCAGAAGGAGGCCACAGGACATGACGTATTTTATTATTACCGGGGTTATCAGCTACAGGCCGTGCGTGGCGGCCCTTGGAAGCTGCATCTGGCCAGCGGTGAGCTTTATCACCTGGGCCAGGATATCGCCGAAGAGCAGAACGTAGCGGCCAAATACCCCAAAGAAGTGATGCGCCTCCGCGCCCTCGCCGAGTCCATGAAGGACGATCTGGGCTTGGACGGTGCCGAGGCTCCGGGCGTGCGCCCGCTGGGCCGTGTGGCCAAGGCCGTGCCGCTCATCCATGCCGATGGCACCGTGCGCGCCGGCTTTGACGGCATCGTCAAAAAGCTTCCCTAAACTTAACTCCACCTGCATTGGCCTAACCGAATATGATTAAACGCGTCCTCCTTGCTTTCCTTGCCGCCTCCAGCCTGTGCGCGGCGGATGCTCCCTTGCTCAAAGATGATTTTTCCAATCCCAAATTGGAGACCCGCCGCGCCTCCCGTGGCGAGTGGAAATTCGCCGACAACACCGCCACCTGCACCCAGGACGATGAGCTGTACAAAAAGCACAAGGACCATGGCCCGATCATCTTTTATGACCTGGGTTATGAAGACGCGACCATCCGCTATAGTTTCAAAGCAGATGCCGCAGTAAAGAGCGTCGTCTTCACCTCCAATGGTTCCGACGGCCACATCTTCCGTTTTGTGAGCAGCGAAAGGGGCACCTCCGTGGTGGCCTTCCCTCCTGATTCCAAGGACCATAAAGCCGCCCGCCTGGGCAAGCCAGGCCCCGCTTTGAAACCCGGCGAGTGGGTGCCGGTGGTGGTGACCTTGAAAGGCCCTAAAGCCACGGTGAAGATCGCGGACTTCGAAGAGACCTATGAGCACGCCAGCCTCGCCCGGCCCAAAACAAACCTGAGCATCGGTTTCAGCTTCGGCACGGTGAGTGTGAAGGATGTCGTGGTGGAGAAGTGATCTGCCGTGACCAAACCAGGCGGGCAGGAGTGCCCGCCCTACTTTTTACAGCCCGCCCATCTCACAGATCTTCTTCCAGTGCTTTTCTTCCACGGCGGTGATGGAGAGACGGTTGCCACGGCGCAGGGTGATCAGGTCCGCCAGTTCCGGCTCCGCCCGCAGCATGTCGAGGGTGACGAAAGTCTTGAAGGCCGCTTCCCACTTCACATCCACCATCAGCCAACGGGGGTCTTCGGGCTTGCTGCCTTGGTCGAAGTATTCGGAGGAAGGATCAAACTGGGTGTGGTCGGGATAGGCTTCTTTGACGATTTTAACAATGCCCGCGATGCCAGGCACGGGGCAGCTTGAGTGGTAGAAGAAACCCAGGTCGCCCAGGGCCATTTCGTCCCGCATCATGTTGCGCACCTGGTAATTGCGCACGCCGTTCCAGGGTTCGGTTTTCTTCGGGCGCTTTTTCAGGTCGTCGAAGGAGAAGACATCGGGTTCGGATTTGAGCAGCCAGTAACGCATAGGGGTGATGGGTGAAATACACCGCTGAAGGGGAAAGGGGAAGGCTCTTTGCTGAAAAAGGGCTGCATGGAGCGGTGTTTTCCACCGTTTAAATCACCCCCTGAATCCTCGGAGAAACCTTGACCCCCGTCCCGGCTCCGCGTTTACTTGTGCCCCCATCGTCATGTCCTGCCGTTTCACCCTATCCCTTTTGCTATGCAGCGGAGCCGTCTGGGCTTCCCAGCCTCAGTCCGCCTCTGACGTGCCGGATCCGAATCCCGAGGTGCAGAAGGCGGGCTTCGTGGTACCGGAAGGTCTGGAGGTCACGCTGTGGGCGCAGGAGCCAATGATCGCCAAACCGGTGCAGATGAACTGGGATGCCCAGGGCCGCCTTTGGGTGGTGAGCAGCACGACCTATCCGCAGATTAAACCTGGCGATGGCACCAAGGACCAGGTCGTCGTGCTGGAAGATACCGATGGCGACGGCAAGGCGGACAAATCCACCGTCTTCGCCGAAAATCTGCACATCCCCACGGCAGTGATTCCCGGCGATGGCGGGGCCTATGTGGCCAACTCCACTGAGGTGCTTTTCCTGAAGGATACCGACGGTGACCTAAAGGCCGATGAGCGCACCGTCCTGCTGAGCGGTTTCGGCACGGAGGACACGCACCACCTGCTGCACACCATGCGCCACACTCCGGAGGGGCTGCTGTCCTTTTTGCAGTCCATCTACATCCACAGCCATATCGAGACCCCGCACGGCGTGCGCCGTCTGATGGGCGGCGGCATTTGGGAATTCCGCCCGGAGACTCGCCGGCTGGAGATCATCAGCAAAGGTCTCATCAATCCCTGGGGTTACGAATTCGATCAATGGGGCCAGTCCTTCGCCACCGACGGCGCAGGCGGTGAAGGCCTGAATTACATCTTCCACGGCAGCGTTTTCAAAACCTCCCCTGGTGCCAAACGTACCCTCAGCGGCCTGAGCCCCGGCCAGCCCAAGCAGTGCGGCCTGGACGTCATTGATGATCCCCATTGGCCCGAAGACTGGCAGGGCACCTGGGTCACCAATGACTTCCGTGGCAACCGTGTGAACCGCTTCAAAGTCACCCCCAGCGGCAGCAGCTACATCGCCAAACAGGAGCCCGATGTGCTCGCCTCCAACCACCGCGCCTTCCGTCCCATTGATGTTCGTGTGGGGCCTGACGGTGCGCTTTACATCGCCGACTGGTACAACCCCATCATCCAGCATGGCGAGGTGGACTTCCGCGATCCCCGCCGTGACCTCGTGCATGGCCGAATCTGGCGCATCACAGCGAAAGGCCGCCCTCTGAGCAAGATGCCGAAGATCGTCGGCGCACCCGTGCCGGAGCTTCTGGAAATGCTGAAGAGCGAGCGCAAATGGACCCGCCATTTTGCCAAGCAGGAACTGCGCACCCGTGGAGTGACCGAGGTCATCCCGGTGCTGAAAACCTGGCCGGACGCCCTGGACAAAGCCTCCCCGGATTACTGGCGCACCCTGCTGGAGACCGCCTGGGCACGCGAGGGCCTGAACCGCTTTTCCCCCAAGCTCTGGCGCGAGCTGTATGCCAGCCCGGACTATCGCGTGCGTTCAGCCGCCCTGCGCATTCTCACCCATCGCTGGAAAGAACTGCCAGATGCCATGGAATTTCTGAAAAAAGGCATCGCCGATGAAAACGCCCAGGTGCGTCTGTGGGCCATGGCCGTACTTCATGACATGCGCCAGCCGCAGGCCTTTGAACTCGCCCTGAAAGCGCTGGATCAGCCCATGGACGACAGCCTGGACTTCCTCCTGGAACTCACCGCCCGTGAGCAGGCCGCCATCTGGATGCCCCTGGCGCTGAAGGGTGACCTCAAATTGAACGGCAATCCCAAGCACCTGGTGTATGCCATGAAAGCCACCGGCCGCAGCGATGCCCTGAAGCCGCTGCTGGCTTCCCTCAAAGCCGGCAAGCTGGCCGATGAGGATGCCGCCGCCGTCATGGCCATGGCCGGTGACGCCGCCGATGCCGCGCAGGCGAAGCAGATCGCCGACCTCGTCAATGATCCCGCCCTCGAGGCCAAGGTCGTCGGTCTCATGGATGCCCTCGTCAAAGCCGCCACCACCCGCGCCGTGGTGCCGGAAGGGGCCGAGGCCATCGTCCAAAACTGGCTGGCCAGCCCCCGTGTGGAAATCGTCCATCGCGCGACCATCCTCGCCGGAGCCTGGAAGGTGGAATCCACCCGGGAGACCCTGCAAGATATTCTCATGAAAGCGGACACACCTCCGCCCGTGCGCGACGGTGCCGTGCAGGGCCTGGCCCGGCTGGGCGGCACGAAGTCACGCGACTTCTTTGACAAGCTCTTCCAGGAAAAACCCGAACTCCGCAGCATCGCCGTGCAAGGCCTCACCGATGTCGGGCCACAGATCGCTGCCAAGCGCGCCGTTGAATTTCTCGCCTCCGCCAAGACCGCCCAGGAAGCCGAGCCCATCCTCACCGCTTTCCTGAAAAACAAGCAGCTCCCCGGCATCCTCGCCAAGGAGCTGGCAGGCAAAACCATCCCCGATTTTGTCGCTGTGGAAGGCATCCGCATGGTCTCCACTCGCGGCATCAAAGGCCCGCTTGAAGAAGCCCTCCGCACCGCCGGCGGCGTCAAGCAGATGGACCAGGCCCTCACGCCTGAACAGATGGCTGCACTGGTGACAAAAGTGAAGGAACAGGGCGATGCCGCCCGTGGGGAAAAGGTTTACCGCCGCCAGCAACTGCTCTGCCAGACCTGCCACGCCATCGGCGATGCAGGCGGCGTTTTGGGGCCAAACCTCGTCAGCATCGGCGGCAGTGCCCCTGTGGATTATCTCATTGAGAGCCTGCTGGAGCCCAGCAAAAAGATCAAAGAAGGCTACCACATGATCATCATCGGTCTCAAAGATGGCAGCATCGTCAGCGGCGGCCTGGTGCAGGACGGCGGGGAGGAAGTCATCATCCGCGACCCTGCCAACCAGCTCCAGAAAGTGCCCAAAGCCCAGATCGCCAGCCGCCAGATGAGCCCCGCCAGCATGATGCCCCCCGGCCTCACCTCCAGCCTTCGCGAAGACGAGTTTGTGGACCTGGTTCGCTTCATGTCCGAGCTGGGCCGCGAGGGCTATTACAAGATCAAACCCAACCGCTACGTCCGCACCTGGCGCGTCATGGGGGAGATGCCACCGGACCTGCTCGACCACGTCCGCCACGTCGGCCTGCATTCACTGCATGAAAAGGAGACCACCTACCCCTGGCAGATGATGTTCTCCAAAGTCAGCGGCGACCTCCCCCTGGATGAGGTCACCCAGCTCCGGCTGAATCCCTGGTATCCAAAAATCGCCCATTTTATTCTCAAGCTCGACAGCCCCGGCAAAGTCAAGCTGGCCCTCAGCAGCACAAAGGCCGTGGACGTCGTCGTCGGTGACCAGCACCTCAAAGAAATCACCCCCGAACTCACCCTCGACCTCCCCGCCGGCACCCATCCCGTCAGCATCCTCATCGGCCGCGACGCTGGCGATGTGGCGAGCTTCCGTGTGGAGATCCTGGAAGGTGCGGCGACGGCGCAGTGAGGTGAAGAGAAGTGGTCTCCATGCGAATTGCTGTCTCGCTCAAGGCTGGAGAAACCTATGAATTTACGCATACCCTCGCCACTGAGCTGTTGTGAACCTGGGTTAATCTAACTAGATCTTATTCGGAATGCTTGACTGAGAACGTGTATTATTTGTAAAAGCAGAAATGCATAAAAAGAGGATCTTCTGGTTAATCTTTATTTTCTCAGTTGCGATCCTTTGGGCGATCTTCAGAAATAGCTTTGCAGACCATTCCCTCGCCCATCAGGCACTGCACGATAGCAAGCCACAGACTGCCAAATGTTATTTTTTGCACACCGGTTTCCCGTCTATCCCTGCCGGATCCCCTGTCATTGCCCCAAAGCTGCCATTCCCCACTGAAGATCCCCTTTCGACCGACCCCTCAGTGAATGCACTGGCACAAAGCACAACCATTCAAGAGAGGTTGCTGCCAGGGAAGCCCGGATTCTGGCAGCGTGAGCGCCTTGTCAGCTCCTCCATTCAGACACGGTTGCTGCATGTTCGTGAGCTTTGGGAATTGAATGCCGCCCAACAACGCTGGATCCACCATCAACGGGACATCTACCTGGCAGATCAGGTCATCGTACGCGCTCGCCCGGATGTCACACGCCAGACATTGGAAACAAGACTTGAGGCCAACGGGATGAAGCTGCGGGAGGCGATCGCTTCGGATCTTTTCACAGTAGAACTCCCGGGGCGTGATCTGGACGTTCTGGCACAGGGAATGGAGCTGCTGGCGACCATGCCGGACTGTGTGGCATTTTCAGAGCCGGATGGGGTGGGTTTTGGGGCGGCGATACCAAATGACCTGCTATTTACTATTCAATGGGGCCATCACAATACCGGTCAATCTTCAGGCGTAGTGGATGCCGATGTGGATGCACCAGAGTTCTGGGACATCATGCAAACGGCCCCCGGAACGGTGATTGCCGTCCTGGATTCGGGATTGGACTTTAACCATCAAGATCTTCAGGGGATTGAATGGTCGAATCCAGGCGAGATCCAAATGATGGTCTGGACAATGATGGAAACGGGCGTGTGGATGATGTGAACGGATGGGATTTCGTCAATGCAGACAACAACCCCTTAGATGACCACAATCATGGCAGCCATGTGACGGGCATCATCGCCGCCAACCGGGACAACTTCGTAGGCGTCGCGGGCATGATCAGTGGTGTTAAAATTCTCGTCTGCAAGATCCTGAATGAGAGCAACAGCGGCCTCACATCCAACCTGATTGCCGCCACCACCTATGCAAGGTTACAGGGTACGCCCATCATGAATCTCTCGCTTCAAAGCTACCCGTACAGTTCCACCTTGAATACCGAGTTCAATGCTTGTGAGTCAGCTGGCATTCTTCTCAGCATGAGTGCAGGCAACCTGGGGAGTAACAATGACAGCCAGCCAAATTATCCCAGCTCCTACCCCCATGGCAATATCATCGCCGTCGGAAATCATGACCGGACGGACAACCGTTATTCCAGTTCTAATTACGGCCTTATAAGCGTGGATATCTTTGCGCCGGGCACCTTGGTTTACTCCACGATAAAAAACAATGGCCACTCGACCATGACCGGCACCTCCATGGCCACCCCCTTCGTCACGGCCATGGCAGCCGCGATCAAGTCTCTGAATCCAGCCTGGCAGGCGGACCAGATCAAAAACTCCATTTTATCCTCCTCCATCCCGCACACCGCTTACAATCAGATTTGCACGACAGGAGGCAGACTCAATGCAGTCACCGCCATTGCCCATGCCATCCGTTCCAACCCGTGGGCCGATACTGACGCAGACGGCCATTCCAATTTGCTGGAATACTGTGCGGGCTCCCGTGTGGACAACGCCGACAGTATTCCTGATATTTCATTGGCGCAGGAGGGCGGATATCTTCGCATGCGCATGCCCCACGCAAACCGGCCTGATGTGCTGCTTAACTTGGCGCGGTCAGGCGATTTAGATTCCTGGCACGGCGAAGACATCGCAGATTTCAGCACGGAAAACATCATGGAAGGCGGCATCCCGCTGAATGGTTCGCAGGGACGCTTTCTGCGCATTGAACTTTCAGTTGCAGAATGAATGGCCATCAAGGGATCACCCGAGGCTTCTTCGGCGGGCGGGCGCGCTGTTTGGCGTCCACTTCGGCGGCTGTGGCTTTGACTCTTTCGGTCAGCGCAGCGTCCTGCTCTTTCAGGTAGGTGTCATAACCTTTGCGCCGGCTGCCCAGGTACTTATACGTATCAAAGATCGCCCCATTGCCCAGCGCACGCGGGTCGCCTTCAGCCTTGAGTTCGGCCATCATCTTTTCACGCAGCTCCGCCATGACCGGCGCAAACGCCAGGTCATGGGCCAGATTGCGGATGCCGGAGGGATCGTCACTGAGGCGGTAGAGTTCATCTGTCGGGCGTTTGCCAAAGGACATCTCGTAATAGGTGCCGCCGATGGCTTTGAGCAGCTCCTTGGTGGGGCTGGCGTCGCAGTTACCAAAGTCCGTTTCCGGATTGCCCGCCGGCCAGCGGTCAGGATGGAAGTTATGGATGTAAAGGTAGTCCTTCGTGCGGATGGCCCGCACAGGATAGCCCAAGTCATTCGGCCGGCCAAGGTCATGACGCTCCTTCCCAGCGAGCATGAAGGTGCGGTCTTCGATCATGCCAGATTTGGCCGACTTCAGGAGGTTGACAAGACTTTTGCCGGTCATCTGCTCATGTGGCTTCTGGCCCGCAAGTTCCAGGAAAGTAGGAGCGAAGTCGCGGACATTCACGAAGTCATCCACCACGCGGCCTGGCTGGATGCCTTTGCCCCAGCGCATGGCCAGCGGGAGGTGGAAGCCGTCTTCTTTGATCTGCCCTTTCACATAGGGGAAGGGCATGCCGTGGTCCGAGGTGACGATGATGAGGGTATTCTCCAGCTCGCCCATCGCCTCCAGCGTGGCGAGCGCCTTGCCGATGTGACTGTCGGCGTATTCCACTTCCACCGCATAGTCGGCCAGATCCCCACGGACCACCGTGGTATCCGGGAAATATGGCGGGACAACGACGTCTTCCAGCTTCTTGCCCAGGCGGACGCCCGAATCTAGCTCATAAGCGCGGTGCGGCTCCTGAAAGCCCATCCAGAAACTGAAGGGCTTGCCCTTGTCACGCTGGGTCAGGAAGGCCTCGAAGTTTTTGCTGTAGTCCACCTTGCCAATGGCCTTGGCAGGAGGCTCCGTCTTGTGCTCATCAAAACTGGGCCCGGCAGGGTTTTGGGTGCGCCCATTGAGCTTAAAATCGCCCGGCCCCCAACCTTTGCCCGTGAGGCCGATGGTGTAACCGGCAGACTGCATGAGGTCCGGAAAAACAGCATACTGCGGCGGGAAGATGCCGCCATGGCAGACAGCCTCCTCGAGCTGCCAGCTATTGCGTCCGGTCAAAATGCTGGCGCGGCAGGGGCTGCACTTGGGATTGGAAGTATAAGCATTGGTGAAAAGGACACCCTCTTTGGCGATGCGGTCAAAGTTAGGCGTCTTGACCCAAGTGGATCCGTAGGCCCCGGCATCACGCCAGCCCCAGTCATCAAAGATAATGAATAGTACGTTAGGCCGGTCGGTGTCCTGGGCGGGCGCCACGGTGCCAATGGCACATAACGCGGTGAAGAGGGTGAGGAGTAGTCGTTTCATGGTTCGGAAATCAGGGCTTCTTGGGTGGGTTGGGCACATTGCCGGTGACGAATTCTTCGCGGCTGAGGCTGTCGTTGCCGTCCTGATCTCGGGCTTTAAACCAGCCTTCCGCATCGGCCCGGCTGCGCCCTTTGCTGAATTCTTCCCAGCTCAGCACGCCGTCATTGTCAGTATCCTTTTGGATGAACTGCGCTTCACGGCTGGGATCATTTTTCGAACCCTGCTTTTGGCCGCCAGCCTTCTTCTTGGGCGGCAGAGCCAGTGGCAGGGGCAGGTAGTCGAAGTCCAGAATCATCTTTTCCTGAAGGGCCTCTTTGAGCTGCTGCTCCGTGTCCTTCATGTCCGGCTGACCGGCCAGATTCCGCAGCTCATTCGGGTCGGCTTCCAGGTCGTAGAGTTCATAGATGGCACGCGGGCTGGTGAACCAGAGCGTTTCAAACTCACTGGCCAGCTGCTTTTCCTCGTGCGCTTTCACAATGTCCTTCCAGCCAGGCCCGCCCGCACTGTCCACCGGGGCATAAGTGTGGCTGGGAGTGACGTTGTAGATGAGCTTATACCGGTCGCTGCGCACCGCCCGGCTGTAATCCACACCTGAGGCCCGGACATTCTCGTCAAAGGTGGCGCTGCCATGCGGGCCGCGCTCGGCAAAGATATGCGTGCGCGGTTCAAACGCCTGGCCGCGCAGCAGCGGCAGGAAACTTTTGCCACTGATCCGGTCAGGCACGGGCAAGCCGGCGGCTTCCAGAAAAGTCGGTGCCATGTCCTCTCCGGAGATGAGCACGCGGGATTCCATGCCCGGCTTCACCACCCCCGGCCACCAGACGATGAGCGGCACATTCAGTCCCGGATCATGAAGGTTCCCCTTTCCGCTGGGGAAGGCCATGCCGTTGTCGCCGGTAAAAACGATGAGGGTGTTTTCTAACCCGGCGCGGTCCTTGATGATCTCGAGCACGCGTTTGAAGTCGCCATCCATATGCTCGATCTCCCCCATGTGCCGGGAGAGGTCCTCGCGCACGCCCGGCAGGTCCGGCAGGCTGCCGGGGACTTTGATGCTGGCTGGGTCAGGCGGGTTTTCCCCCGTGTCCCACGGATGATGCGGATCGCTAAAGTTCACCCATAGGTAATAAGGTTGGTCAGCCGGCCTCTGGTCAAAAAAGGCTTTCATCGTCTCCGGGATGTTGCCCTGGCCGCTCGCATCCACATAATCAAAACGCTCCTTGAAGGTCTGCAGATTGTTCTCCTCAAAAACCCTCGCCGTCGTGCCCGGTCCACGCGCGGAGCCATCCAGATGATAACTGCGCCCCAGCACACCGACAAAGTAACCCGCCTCCTTTTTCAAGATCTCCGGATACGTGATCTCATCCCGTGGCAAAGGCGAGCTAAACCGGGTGATTCGGCAGGCCACCGCAGAGCGGCCGGTGAGAAAGGTAGCTCGGGAAGGCACACACTGCGGTGCCCCGGTGAACATGCGGTGAAACTTCATGCCCTCCGCCGCCAGCTTGTCGAAGTGCGGCGTTTTCATGTCCGTGCGACCGTAGCAGCCCAGGAAAGGGTAGCTGTGGTCATCACTGAGAACGAAAACAATGTTAGGCGGCGCGGCGTGAAGCCCGCCACTGATAAGAGTTAGAACCGCAAGGAAAGAAAGAAGGCGCATGTCAGAGACCTCTGTGAACGCAAGCTAACCGGCTGCGATTACGACAAAAGTCCGTCTTTCTTTTTTGCAGCTTCTTCCGCCCGCCCAGCCTACCCCGTATGAAGTGCGTAGGTTACTGCGAATTCACCTAAACAATTTCCAAGCCTCCGGGAGAACCAGATTGACCCGCACACGCGAATCCACGTAAGTTCTGACCCCATGAAAAAGACTTTCCTCTTCCTCGCCGTTTCCTTCCTGGCCCTCCAATCCACCTTTGCTGACTGGGTGGTCGTCCAAAAAACCACGACTGACGGCCAGGCCGAAGAAGTGAACATCAAGATCAAAGGCGACATGACCCGCATGGATGTGGGCCAGCAGATGAGCATCATCGCCGATGGCGCCGCCTCCAGCATGGTGATGCTGATGCACGCGCAGAAGGTCATCATGAAAATGGACGCCGAGTCCCTGAAAGCCATGATGGCCATGGCCAGCGGTGCCCTGGGCGGCAATACTGACAAACCCGCCGCCAAACCTGTGGCCACCGGGCAGAAAGAAAAAGTGGGCGAATATGAGTGTGAAATCTTCACCTGGACTGGCCAGATCGGTTCCGGCAAATTCTGGGTGGCCAAGGATTTCCCCGGCTATGAAGAGCTGAATGCCGCCCAGGATAAAATGATGAAGGCCATGGGCAACCCCGCCGCCGCCCTTTCCCCCCAGGCCAGCGATTTCCCCGGCATGGTCATCAAGGCTGACATGACCGTCATGGGCAAGTCCAGCGTCTCGGAGCTGGTTTCCGCCAAGCAAGAGCCCGTAGATGCCTCCGCCTTTGCCCTGCCCGAAGGTTACCAGGAAATGAAAATGCCTGTGATGCCTGGCCAGTAATCCAGGCACAGCGGAAAATATCTCCAATTTCCCCGGAGCAGCGGCATTCGTGCCCTGCTCCTTTTTATTGGCAGACAGCCCGCCTGAGATTATGACAGTGAATGTCCGCCCCCGCCACCCAACGCCTTCCAGACGACCATCCCGCCTGGAAAGATTTGCGCCCGTTCGGCTATGAATGCTCCCGCTGGCTGGCAGCCATGGCGATGCTGCAAGCCCGCCACCGCAAAGGCCGGTTCAGCGAGACTATAACCGCCTTTTTAAACGAATGGATGCCGCAGGAGCCCATCTCCCACGAGTTGCCAGAGGCGTTTGAGATCACTTTCGAACAGAGCACCCTGCACAGTGACGGGCCGCTGACCTCGGTGACTTCGCCGCTCTGGCATGCCATGCTGCACCTGCCTGCCCTGCGTGATTTCTGGACCGCCGAACTCCGCGCCAGCCACTACACCCACCTTTTGCAGATGATCCCCCCCGCCTGGTGCATGGACCCGGCACCGCTGCCGCCGGGGACGGTGATCGCCGGGCTCGACATCACGAGCTGGGCGGAGCTGCCGCGCCTGGAAGCATCTGGCCGCCAGTTCCGCAAGCAGACCATGGCAGAGAACAAGGTTGTTTTGAGCGCTGTTTCGGCGATAGATGCCTCCTGGCGTGCCCGCTACACCCGGCGGGACGGGCAGATCGTGCTGCAGGATGCTTTCCTGGCCTGATCCGCCCGGTTTGACCGCCTTTTCTGCTTTGACTGACATCGCCCCCAAACCTGCTGTTCTCCCGTCCCTGCTCGGTCTGACCCCGCCCGAGATCACCGCCTTCATGACCGAAATGGGCGAGCCCGCCTTCCGTGCCAAGCAGGTCATTGACTGGACCTTTGCCAAACGGGCCGTCAGCATTGAGGCGATGTCAAACCTCTCCAAAGGCCTGCGCCAGACCCTGGCCGAGCGCTACGTCACCCGCACGATGACCATCAATACAGTCACCGGCTCCAAGGACACCACCCGCAAGTTTTTGCTGAAGCTGCACGACGGCCGTTTTGTGGAAACCGTGCTCATCCCCGCCAATCCGGCGCTGTATGGCGAGGCATCGGACCGGCATACCCTCTGCGTTTCCAGCCAGGTGGGCTGCGCTTACGATTGCAAATTCTGCGCCAGCGGCCTCGCCGGCTTCGCCCGTAACCTGACAGCGGCAGAGATCGTGGAGCAAATCGTCCAGGTGGAAGCCTACAGCGGTGAGCGCATGGATAACCTGGTCTTCATGGGCATGGGCGAGCCACTGGCGAACTACAGCAACGTCACCAAGGCCATCGAGATCCTGAACTCCGAATGGGGCATCGGCATCGGTGCCCGGCACATGACCGTCAGCACCAGCGGGCTCGCCCCACAGATCAAAAAGCTGGCCGACTTCCCCTTGCAAATCCGCCTGGCTATCTCCCTCCACGGTGCCAGTGACGAAGTGCGTGACAAGATCATGCCGGTTAACAAAAAGCATAATCTGGATGAGCTTTTCGAAGCTCTGTCCTACTGGCGCTCCAGGCGCAAGCAGCACATCACTTTTGAATACATCCTCATTCAGGGCGTGAACGACGGACTCGACCAGGCCCACCGTCTGGCCAAACGCGCCAAAGGCCTGGATGCCAAGGTCAATCTGATCCCCTACAACACCGTCGAAGGTCTCCAGTGGGTCCGCCCCACCGAAGAAGTCCAGGATGCGTTCCGCGATGTCCTTCTGAATGCCGGTGTCAAAGCCACCCTCCGGCGAGAAAAGGGCCACGACATCGCCGCCGCCTGCGGCCAGCTCCGGCTCCGCCAGGAAACCGCCGACGGCATCATCGAGACACCCATTCCCGAGAAGCGCATCACCATTGGTGCCGGTGCTTGAGGATCACCTGCGGGAATAATTCTCAGCCATTGCGTTTGGCCCACCCAACCCCCAGGTGCCATCATATTACCGTCCATCAAACATCCCCTGATTGACGCGGTGGAGGAACGGCTTTTGACTCCCATCATGCACGTTTCTTCTGCCCTCAGACGCCGCCAGTTCATCAGCCAGACTTCAGCGGCTGTCACGGCGTCAGCCTTGTTCTCAAACCTGTTTGCCACAAGTCCCAAGCCGCCCCGCATCGTGCTACGGTCATCCTGGCAGACGGTGAACATTGGGGACATTGGGCACACGCCGGGTGTGCTGGCCTTGATTGAAAAACACATTCCCGAGGCAGAAGTGACCCTGTGGCCGATGGATGTGCGCAACGGCGTGGAGGAAATGCTGCAGAAGCGCTTCCCCAAGCTGCGCATCGTGCGCACCAAAGAGGAGGCTTTTGAAAATGACTTCCTGCTTCATGGCTCCGGTCCTTACCTGACCGCGCATCGTGACGTGGCCGCGTGGAAGGCGGAGACAAGCAAGCCTTATGGCGTCTATGGCATCACGATGGCAGCGGCAGGAGATCCAGGGCTGAAGATCATGCGCAACAACGGCCTGGACGAATACTGCAAGGAGCTGCTGGATGGGGCAAGTTTCGTCTTCCTGCGGGATGGCAAATCCCTGCAAGTCGTGAAGGACGCAAGAGTCAAGGCACCCGTGATCGAGTTTGGACCGGATGGAGCTTTCGCAGCCGATGTGCGCGATGACGACTCCGCGCTGGCTTTCATGAAAAAGCACGGGCTGGAGGAGGGCCGGTTCATGTGCTTCCTGCCGAACCTGCGCAATGCGCCCTATTGGAAGGCGAAGCCTAACTATGAGTTCAACGAGATCAAGCATCTTCGCAATGAGGAGATGAAGGAGCATGACCACGCGCCGTTGCGCGATGCCATCATCGCCATTGTGCGCGAGACAGGCATGAAAATCCTCGTCTGCCCGGAAGACTCCACCCAGATGGAGACGGGCAAGGAACTGCTGGTGGATCCGCTACCGGAGGATGTGAAAGCGAAGGTGGTGTGGCGCGAGAACTTCTGGCTGACGAATGAGGCCATCAGCACCTATGTGCGCTCCGCCGGGCTGGTAAGTAATGAGATGCACAGCCCCATCATGGCCATCGGCAATAGCATTCCCGCCATTGTCTGCCGGTTTGTTGAGCAGACCACCAAGGGCTTCATGTGGCAGGACATCGGCCTCGGTGACTGGCTCTTTGATCTGGACAAGCCGGAAGAGCTGGCGCGCGTTGCCTCCACCGCCCTGGCCATGGCAAAAGATCCCGCAGCAGCCAAGGCCAAAGCAGCCAAGGCACGGGAGTTTGTGCAGCAGCGCCAGCGCGAGACGATGGCCATCCTGCGCAATGCCGCCGGTGGCGCTGTGTGAGGAGCCTCAACAAGGCTTACGCAAAAATCCCAGTAACCACCTCGCCATAGACATCAGTGAGGCGGAAGTCTCTGCCGGCATAACGATAGGTCAGCTTCAGGTGATCAATGCCGAGGAGGTGCAGGATGGTCGCATGCAGATCGTGCATGTGGACTTTGTCTTTCACGGCGTAGTAGCCGAAGTCGTCCGTCTCTCCATACGCGAAGCCGGCTTTCACGCCGCCACCGGCGAGCCACATGGTGAAGCCCTGCGGGTTATGATCGCGGCCGTTGGCACCCTGAACAATCGGGGTCCGGCCGAACTCGCCGCCCCAGACCACCAGGGTGTCTTCCAGCATGCCGCGTTGTTTCAAATCCGCCAGCAGACCCGCGATGGGACGGTCCACTGCCGCCGCGTTCTTCGTGTGGCCTTTGACGAGTTCAGAGTGCTGGTCCCAAACGTTCGGCGTGCTGACCTGGATATAGCGCACCCCCGCTTCGGCAAAACGGCGCGCGAGCAGGCACTGGCGGCCGTAATTGTCCGTCACAGTGTCGCCGATGCCGTAAAGCGCCTTGATGTGGGCGGGCTCGTCCTCAATGTCCATGACGCGGGGAGCCTCCCGCTGCATGCGGAAGGCCAGCTCCATGCTCTGGATCATGCCCTCCACCGGGGCATGGCGCGTATGCTCGAAGTGTTCACGGTTCATCTCCTGCAGCAGATCCATTTTACGCATTTGCCCGGCGGCATCACCCCCGGCATCCAGGAAGCGGAAGGTGGCCTCTTTGCCGAGCTTTCCACTACGGCCCACAGTAGTACCTTGATGCGCAGCAGGCAGGAACGCGGAGCCGTAATTGCGCGGACCGCCATGAGTGGCCGGCGGGCTGATGCTGACAAAGGCTGGCAGGTCGGCATTCTCCGTGCCGAGGCCGTAGCTGATCCAGGAGCCGATGGACGGACGCACAAAATTATCCGCGCCCGTGTGGATCATGCACACCGCCTGGCCATGGGACTGGCCTTTGCTCTGCATGGATTTGATGACGCAGATGTCATCGAGCCGCTTCGATACTTCAGGAAACAGCTCACTGCCCCACAGGCCCGCTTCGCCATGCTGCTTGAACTTCCACGGCGATCCAAGCAGCTTCGCCTGGCTCGCCGAGGAGGGATCCAGGTTCTTCGCAGGGGCGAAGGGCAGTTTCTTGCCATCCAGCTCCTGGAGCTTCGGCTTGTAATCAAAGGTGTCCACCTGCGACGGCCCGCCCTGCATGAAGAGAAAGATCACCCGCTTGGCGCGGGGTGCGTGATGCAGCCCAAGCGGCAGATTTGCCGCCGTCGAGATGCCATTGAGCGCGAGCGCACCGAATCCGCAAGCAGCGGATTGCAAAACGTGACGGCGTGAGATGAGCGGCGAAGAAGGATTCATGACATCATTCAAGGAAAAGAAACTCTGTGGAGGCGAGCAGCACATGCGCGAGATCCGCGAGGGCCTGCTCACGGTCCGTGCCGCTCTGGTCAATGAAAGCCTGGGCACGTTTCGCGGCGGCGTCACTGGGCGCACGGCCAAGGATGGTCTGATGCAACCACATTACGGCATCCGCCTGCGCATAGGCATGTTGCGCGAGAGTGGCGGCCTGTTTTTGGATGAACGAACTGTTTAGCAAATACAGCGCCTGCGTGGGCACGGTGGTCAAGGGACGATCACCGGAAGTCATCTCCGGATTCGCCGCATCGAAGATCTCCAGATCTGGTGCGAGATTGTTGCGGGCCACCGGCAGGTAAACGCTGCGGTCCGTGATCGTGTCCAGTTTCATCAGATCATCGAGATCCTCGCCATATGTCAGCGCCGTGGGACCGGCCTGCCCGGTTTTCAACTCGCCGGTGAGTTGCAGCAGGCTGTCGCGGATTTCTTCAGCCGTGAGGCGGCGGTAGGCATGCCGGGCAAAGAGTTTGTTTTCGGGATCCCGCTCCACCCGTTCTGATCTGCCCTCGGCGGCGAGCTGATAAGTGCGGCTCAGCACCATCTCCCGGATCAGCGTTTTGACGGACCCGCCGCTGGCCCTGAACTTCGCCGCCAGGTGATCCAGCAGCGCCGGGTGTGTGGGCTTCTCGCCTTGCACGCCAAAGTTATCCACCGTGCTGACGATTCCCTGCCCGAAAAGCTTGGCCCAGAGACGGTTCACGATCACGCGGTCCAGCAGGACGTTCTCTTCGCTCACCATCCATTCGGCAAGTTGCAGACGTCCGCTGGACCCCTCGGCGATCTGGGGCGCAGGTCCGCGATGCAGCACGCTGAGGAAATTGCGCGGCACTTTCGGCCCGAGCTGGTTCGCCTCCCCGCGCACACGCAGGTTCAGATCCCCCGCATCGGCGGAGTCACGCGGTGCCATGGCCAGATCGGCATCCTTGAGCTCGTCAATTTGCTTCTTCAGCTCCTTCGACAGGGAGGCGCTGCTCATGGTGAGCAGCGGATCGCCCGTGGCGCTGCCGTTGACCATCGCCAGGGCCATGGATTCACGCTCGATGTCCTTTTCCGAGATGAACTGCACCGCATCCACGATGACATAACCCTTCGTCCCTATCGTGCCGATGATGACGTTCACGCGCCCGCCTTTCTCAAAATGAAAGCGGCCAATGGGCTCAAACAAACCGCCAATGCTCGGCTTCCTGGTCTGGTCTAAAACGACTTCGTGAACGCCGTCAAACGCCTCAACCGTGATCGGCACCTGCGTGTCACAGTTCTCCTTGGCCGGATGGGCGATGCGGACCTCGTAGATACCGGTCTCTGGCAAGGCGCCACGAAAGACCGCCTTCTTCACGCCTTTGTCCTTCCTGTCATCGTGAATATAGAAGTCTCCAAAGCGATACTTGGAGAGTTTGGATTCCTTCCAGTCTCCGACGAGTTCGGCGCTCGTCTCATCATAGAGGATGCCCGCGAGCGGAAGCTTTGTCAGCGACTTCTTACCCGCGACTGTTTCCATGAAATCACGCTCCACCTTGAGCCGCATCGCGAGTTCCAGCCGCTCCACCTTTTGCTTCAGCTCGGCAAACTCCGGTCCTGCCTTGGGCAATGGCTGCTCCACCCAGCTCGCCACATTTACACAGCCGTTGCGAGTGCCCATGACAATCTCCGTGCTGCGCAGAAAGCCGGCGAGAGCGTAATAGTCGTTCTGAGAGATGGGATCAAATTTGTGATCATGGCAGCGGGCACAGCCGATCGAAAGCCCGAGCATGGATTTGCCGATGGTATCAAGCTGCTCGTCCACGGTATCGAGATGCAGCTTCTCCTTGTCGCGTTCCGTCAGCATCTTCGGTCCCAAGGCGAGGAAGGTGGAAGCGATCATGCGCTCGCGGCGCTGCGCATCATTTTGTGATGGCATCAGATCACCCGCAATCTGCTCGCGGATGAAGTCATAGTAGGACCGGTCGCGATTGAAGCTGTCGATAACGTAGTTCCGGTAACGCCAGGCCTGATAAAAAGTGTAGTTCCGGTCCCCGCCGTTAGAATCTGCGTAGCGTGCCAGGTCCAGCCAATGCCGCCCCCATTTTTCACCAAAGGCGGGGCTTTGCAAAAGACGGTCCACATAGGCCTCATAGTCGCGCGGTTCCAGGTCCGCCTCCGCCGGTGGCAAGCCGGTGAGGTCGTAGCTTAACCGGCGCTTCAAACTGCGCATGTCTGCATCCGGCGCAGGTTTCAGCCCCTTCGTTTCCAGCTCTGCCAAAACAAACGTGTCGAGGTCATTGCGTGGCCACGCCTTGTCCTTCACTGCGGGCAAAGAACCTTTTTGCAAAGGGCGATAGGCCCAGGTCTGCCGCGCTGCCTCGAAATCAATGGTCTTCGTCGGCTGCGCCTCCGCGAGCGACTCCACCCGTGGGTCAGGCGCGCCCATCGAGATCCACTGCTCCAGCACGCGGATCTCTTCCGGCGACAGTTTCGACTTCGGCGGCATCTGCAGGTCCTCGTCCTCATAGCGCACGCTATGCATCAGCAGGCTCTTGGCCGGCTGCCCCACCACCAGGGCAGGGCCTGCATCGCCTCCTTTCTCCCAGCCCTCCTTGCGGTCCAGGAGCAGGCCGCCCTTTTGTTTTCCGGTTTCCTGCGAATGGCATTCGTAGCAGTGCTTCACCAGCAACGGCCTCACCTTCCCCTCAAAAAAAGCCACCCCGTCTGCGACCGCTGAATCAGCAGCCACCAGGGCAAGGAGAAGCGAGATGGAGGAAAGGCAGCGCACGGATATAGAATGCTGGAAACAGGCAATCTTTGACAGAAAAGATCGGGCTGCAGGCGCAGTTTCTTTCCGGAAGGGCCTGGAAACCTAACGTTTTCTACTACCGTCGGCCATGATTAAAATGCACGGGCGCAGTCTTCACCTCGGCTCCCTGGTTGTCACCGATCTTCAGATTCTGACAGGAGGGGTCCACCACGATGGTGGCGAGACGGTTTTGGAAGACATTGCCGGTCATCTGGAGGTCACGGCCATTGGGGGCAAAAGTAACCGCATTTTCCGGTGCAGATTCGCCGAGAGAGAAGACATTATCCCGGACAATCACAGGTCCGTAGCCGGCCCCTTCTTCATAGATGGTGAAGTAGAGTTCAGGAAAGGCCACGGGCTTTCCGGTCTGATAAGCGATGCGGCCCCGACGCTTGTTGTCCTCGTTTTTCGTGGTGTTGTTCACGAAGACATTGCCCTGAAGAATGAAGTTTTTCGGCTGGTTGATCCAGCTTCCGCGCCCGCCATTGCGGAAGGTATTGCCGGTGATGGTGACATCCGTGCAAGACTTCTCCACGCTCATCACTCGCGAGCCATTGGTGCCGTCAATGAGGTTGCCCGTGATGGTGGCGTTCTGGCAAAACTCCGCCAGAAAGAACGCCCCCATGCGCGAGCCGAGGATCTGGTTGCTGGCAAAGACGATGTTCGTACAGCCCTGGATGTGCATGGTATCGCCCAGTGCACTGACCTGGCAGCCAATCACCCGCACATCCTTGCTGCCCGTGATGTCAAAGGCGCCCTTGCCCGGCCCTGCGCCGATGGGTGCCCAGTTCAGATAACAGGCGGAGAGGTTGTACGCGAAGCTGGTTCCTTCACCTGAGCCCTGGAATTTCAAAGGTGGCCCGCCGGGCGTTTCAGAAATTTTGATGTACTCTTCGTTAGACTCCACCACAAAGTATTGCCGTCCCTGCGTGATGTTTTGGGGCAGTTCCGGCGTGAGAAAACTGAGAGCCTCTTTTGGCTCGTCCGTCTGGCTCACGGGGATGGGTTTGGTCCGGTTGTCGAAGCGCACCTTGTCATCGCCATCTTGCATAACCGCCTTTTCATAGGTCAGATCCATGCGGAAGTAAGTCTTCGCGCGCTCCACCTCCCAGGGTTCATAGGCATCCGGCCAGGTGACGATCTGCCACAGGTAGCCGTAGTCCCACATGAACTTGCCGCTGCGCAGGAGCGTGCAGCTTTCCAGCACCACCCGCTCGGCCTGGGTGATGACCTTGCCGTCACGGCCTTTTTCGGTGAAGCCATGCACGCCGATGACCGCCCCGGCGACGCCGCTGGATCTCACATCGCGGAAAAGAATGTCATGCGTGCGGCCACCCTCCGTGGTGGTGATCTCGATGGCCTTGGTGTTGACGCTCGGCTCCCAAGTATTTTCCTTTCGGGCAGGATCAAAAACATGGCCGATGAACTCTCCCCCCATCCAGGTGAAATGCGCCAGGTCCTGACCGGCAAAGAGAACGAGGCGGACTTTGTCCTCCAGCTTTTCCGGCAGGTGAAACCGCGCACCATAGGCCGAGACGATGGTGTTTGAGGACAGGGGAAGCGGAGTCGCTCCATCCAGGTGGTAATCTCCCGGTGGGATGGTCACGACGCCGCCCTCCTTGGCCGCAGCCTCCAGCAGGGCGGCGATCCTGGCGGCATCATCAGCCGAGGCCATGGCAGTAAGACCGAGACAAAAGAGGAGGGCATAGAATGACTTCATGGTGAGAGTCTAACGGAAACCGCAGACCGAACACCACGACAAAGAATAAGCGAAATGCGACAATGCATAATAAATGCCGGGCACCACCTTTCAGCCAAGAGCGGGCATACCTGGTCCCATAATGAAACCATTGCTAGGCAGGAATGACAGTGCTCTCGTTCCGTTATACCACCTGCTTCTTATTCTCCTCCAGCCCTATGCCTCCCCACAATCCAGACGTCGGTGTCCGGGCTCAGCGGCGGGTCATGTGGAGACTGATGCCCTACCTCATTCTGCTCTACATTGTCGCCTATCTGGACCGGGTGAACGTCAGTTACGCGGCGCTGGAAATGACGGTCGACCTGGGTTTCACCGCAGCCACCTATGGCTTTGGCGCGGGCATTTTTTTCGTCGGCTACTTTCTCCTGGAAGTGCCAGGTGCGGTCATCGCCTCCCGCTGGGGCGTGCGCAAGCTGGTCTGCCGCATCATGCTCAGTTGGGGCGCACTGGCCATGGCCATGGGCTTCATCAATACCGAGCAGGAGTTTTACTGGCTGCGCTTCCTGATTGGAGCAGCGGAGGCAGGTTTCTTTCCCGCAATGATTGTCTATCTGGGCCACTGGTTCCGGATGAAGGACCGTGCCAAAGCCGTGGCGCTTTTCATGTCGGCCATCTCCCTGGCCATGGTCATCGGCGGCCCGGTCTCCGGCGCTCTGCTGGAGATCCGCTGGTTCGGCCTGGAGGGCTGGCGCTGGCTGTTTATTCTGGAGGGCATGCCCGCGATAGTCCTGGGCATCACGTCCTGGTTTTTTCTCACCGAAAAACCGGAGCATGCCAAATGGCTGCCGGAGGATGAAAAAGCCTGGCTGGTGGCGGAACTGGAAAAAGAGCGCCTTATCAAAGTGCAGGCAGGCGCGCACCGCGCCCAGTCCATCATCCAGGCTCTGCGAGATCCGCAGGTACTGCTGTTTTCCACCGCGTATTTTTTTGGCCTGATGGCCTCCAACGGGCTGGGCTACTGGCTGCCCACCATGATGAAAGCCGTGTCCGGATATTCCAACTGGACGGTTTCCCTTTTAGTCTCCCTCCCCTACTCCTTGGGAGTGGTGGCCAAGCTGATGGCAGGCTGGTCCTCCGACCGGATGAACGAGCGACGCTGGCACACAGTGGCGCTGTTGATGATGGGCAGCGTGGGACTGGCAGGGGCTGCGCTTTTGCAGCATCATCTGCCGCTGGCTCTGGTGTGCCTTTGCCTGGGCGTCATCGGGCTGACCGGTTATACCCCCAGCTTCTGGGCGTATGCCACGAGCTTCCTGGCCGGCACGGCTAATGCGGCCGCCATCGGCCTGATCAATTCCATTGGCAACCTGGGCAGCTTTGCCGGCCCCTATGCCATGGGCTGGCTGAAGGAAAATACGACTGGCTACGCAGCGGGCATGTTTATGCTCGCCGCATCCTCCGCCGTCACCTCCGCCCTGGTGCTCGCCGCCAGGCAATCTGGTCACGTATTGAAACCAGGAGAAAAGAACAGAATCACACCGGGATCAGACCGTTAATTCCACCAGCAATCCTGCCCTCCCGGAATGAGCACCTCCAAACGTTACCGTCCCTGCGTTCTTGCCACTTGCTGCCTGCCCTGGCGTGAGGATGACAGCTTCGCCGAGGACATCTTCCGCCGCTCCGTCAGGCACCTCATCGCCCAGGGCATCCGGGATGTTTACATCTTTGGCACGGCCGGTGAAGGGTATGCCATCACCGATGCCCAGTTTGATGAAATCACTCCCATTTTCCTCGAAGAGACCGCCGCTGACGATGTGCAGGGCATGGTCGGCCTGATCAGCCTTTCACTGCCCACGGTCATCGGCCGCATCGAACGTGCACGCGACATGGGTGCCCGCCGGTTTCAGCTAAGCCTGCCAAGCTGGGGCACACTTCGGGATTCCGAAATGGCCACCTTCTTTCGCGAAACCTGCGGGCGTTTTCCCGACTGCGAGTTTCTGCACTACAACCTCATGCGCACGGGCCGTATCGTCACCGGCAAGGAATACGGCGCTCTCTCGGAGCAATACCCGAATCTGGTCGCCACGAAAAACAGCACCGCCGATGAAGCCCGCCTCAGCAGCCTGATGCAGGACGCGCCTCAGCTTCAGCATTTCATCACCGAGGGCGGTTTTGCCAAAGCCAGCACGATGGGCGAATGCGGATTTTTGATCTCCTTTGCCTCCACGAATCTGGAGTTAGGCCAGGCCTACTACCAGGCGGGCCATCAGGGAAATTTTGAATTGCTGAATGCCATGCACGATGAACTCGACATCATCGCTGCAGACCTGCGCAGCTCCGTGGCGGACAGCGCCCACATGGACGGAGCCTTCGACAAGATGTTCTGCCGCCTTCACGACGATGCCTTTCCCCTGCGTCTGCTTCCCCCTTACGCGGGCATCACTGAAGAGGTGTATCAGCGCTATGTGAACGACCTGCAAACCAAGCATCCCCGCTGGATGCCCCGGCCTGCTTTATCATGAAATACATTTTGTTAGCCCTTGGGATGACGTTTTTCACCTCGGCGCAGGCTGCGGACACTCCGCCCCTGCCTGCCTCCGGTGAATCCCTCACAACGGCAGATGGCGTGAGGTTCGCCCTGTGGCCGAAACGTCTGGCCGAACCTGCACCGCTCCTCTTCATCCTGTCTGGCGACCAGGATGAAACCCTGTCCTCCAAGTACTTCCGCCAGGCAGGCCAGTTTCTCGCCAATGAGGGTGTGGTGTGCGTTTCCGTGGACCTGCCCTGTCATGGACAGGATGCCCGGCCCGATGAAAAAGGCCTCACTGGCTGGCGCAGGCGCTGCGACAAAGGCGAGGACTTCGTTGCGGAAGTCACCGGCAGGCTCAGCGCCGTACTGGACCACCTTATTAAAGAAGACATCGCCGATCCGGAACGAATCGCCGCCTCTGGCACCTCACGGGGCGGATTCATCGCCACCCACTTTGCCATCGCAGATGCCCGGGTAAAACATGTGCTGGCCTTTGCGCCTCTCGCAGACCTGGCCAGGATCACCGAGTTCAAAGGGGCTGAAGACCTGCCGCTGGTGCAAAAGCTTTCCCTCGAAAAAAATGCTTCCATCCTGGCCGGCAGATCCCTGTGGCTGGTGATCGGAGACCGTGATGACCGGGTGAGTACCGAGTCCGTCGTCCGTTTTGCCCGCGCGGTTACCCAAACCACATTGGAGACAAAAAGCCCCGCAGCCGTGGATCTGCATGTCATTGCCGAACCTCGCGGCCACACCGTCCCTGCCGGTTATGCAGAGTTGGGCGCTGCCTGGCTGCGCAAGAAATTCGACCTGCCTGCTTCCAAATAACCCCGCCCTCCCATGCGCATCACCGAAGTCAAAACCGTTCTTCTCACCGGTCCCTACAGCAAGGATCCCTACATCCTCGCCTGCCGCCCCCGGCGCAGCGCGGCCTTTGTAGAGATCCACACCGATGCGGGTGTCACGGGTGTGGGTGAAACCTACGCAGGTTATTTCTTCCCGGAATCCGTCCCGGTCATCGTGGACTTCTTTGCCCCCATCCTCATCGGCCAGTCACCGGAGGATGTGGAGGAGCTATGGCAGCGCATGTACCGCAGCGGCAACTACTGGTGCCGCGTGGGCCTGGGCGTGGCGGTGATCAATGCCATCGAAGCCGCCCTATGGGACCTGCGCGGCAAGATGCATGGCGTTCCTGTGTATCAATTGTTAGGCGGCAAAGGCCACCATGAACGGCTTCCCTGCTACGCTTCCGGCGGCCCTAGCAATTACCCGTTCGATGAACTGGCCGGCAAGCTGGACTTCTATCAAAGCCTCGGTTTCCACGGCATCAAGCTGGGCACCGGATCCTTCTCCGCCGAGAAGGGCTGGTTTGCCACCACGACGGCCGAAGAAGCGGCGGAGTTTGAAAGCACCAAGCTGGCCTTTGCCCGCATGCACGTGGGCAAGGATGTGCGCCTGATGCTGGACGGCCACATGGGCAACAATCCCGCGCCCACCAAGTGGAACCTGGAAACAGCCGCTGCCGTGATGAAGGCCGTGGAGCCCTATAATCTGTTCTTCTTTGAGGAGCCCCTGCACTACACGGACCCCTGGGGTTATGCCGAGCTCTGCAAAGGTACCACCGTCCCCATTGCCGGGGGTGAGTGCCTGACGGCCATGTATGAATGGCAGGTCTTCGCCGAGCGGGATGCCTTTGACATCGGCCAGCCAGATGCCGCCTGGACGGGCGGGCTCAGCGAATTCATGCGTGTCGCCGCCATGATGGACAGCCGGGGCCGCAAGATCGCCACCCACGCCGCTGGGGCCGGAGGAGCGCTAATGCAAAACATCCACTGCGCCTTTGCCTGCGCCAATACGGTCATTTGCGAAGTGCTGCCCGCCCTCGGCGGCATGCACCTGGACATCGCCGGTGAAGACTTCCGTTTTGACAACGGCGACGTGCTGCCGCCTGAGAAGCCAGGCCTTGGCCTCGTGCTGACAGATGAGATCAAGAACCGTTACCCCTTTGTGCCCGGCAGCGGCGAGTTCAACAGCGTGCCCGGTAAAATCCTTGTGGACTGAGCCATGCCCAAAATCGTCATCACCATCCCCCTCCTGCCCGGGGTCCAGCAAAGGCTGGAAGCCCTGCCGGATACCGAAGTCATCATGAGGCGGTCCGATGGCGATTTTGCTGAGCCTTTTCCCACGGAAGTCATCGCTGATGCGGACATCCTCGTCTGCAAACTGCCGCCCACCAATCATACCGAGATGCAGTCGCTGAAGTTGGTGCAGATTTCATCGGTGGGTTTCACCCAGTTGATGCCCCTGAACCTGCCCCAGCGCGCCGCCCGCGCCTGCAATGCGCGGGGCGTTTACGACACGGCCATCGCTGAATGGAGCATCGCCATGCTGGTGAATCTGGCGCGGGATCTTCGAGGCATGATTCGCAACCAGGACCAGGGCATGTGGGATCGCGGCGAACGTTTCTGCACCGAGATCCGTGGCCGCACTTTGGGCATCTGGGGGTATGGCGGCATCGGTCGGGAAACGGCGCGGCTGGCGAAAACGCTGGGTTTGAACATTCACGTCATGGTGCGCAAGGGCATCGGTCCGCGTGATGACTCCTACGCCGTCAAAGGCACCGGCGATCCTGAAGGGCTGCTGCCGGACCGGGTGTTCACCCAAGGGCAGGAGACGGAGTTTCTCAGCGGCCTGGATTTCCTGGTGCTGGCCATGCCTCTCAATGCCGCCAATACCGGCCTCATCGGTGAGCCTGAACTGCGGGCCATGAAGCCTGAAGCCTATCTCCTCAATCCTGCCCGGGGTCCCCTCGTCCAGGAACAGGCCCTGCTGCGTGCCCTGACTGAAAAATGGATCGCCGGGGCGGCGCTGGACACCCATTATTATTATCCCATGCCGCCGGAGCATGCTCTCTGGCACCTGCCCAATGTCATCATGACACCCCACATCTCAGGCACGGACAAAAGCCCACACTTTCTGGGCCGCATGAGCGAGATCGTGGAGCACAACGTCACCCACTTTATCAACGGAGGGCCGCTTTGGAATGAGATCGCCACAGCAGACCTGGCCTGAACCGCCCTCAATCTCGGCGTGCCGGTTTGACGACGGCCAGCAGCAGGCCGCTCAGCAGCACGCCGATGGCCGATCCCATGAGCAGATAGCTCAGGTCCACATCCCTCTCCTTCAGCCAGCCGCCAAGGTAGGCGGCCACGCCGCCAATGAGGCAGCCGAAGAAATTCAATACGCCGTAACCCGTGGCCCGGTGCTGCGGGGCCGCCACCTGGCAGAGAATGGGCATCATGTTGGCATCCGAGCACCCTCGTGCAAAACCGAAGGCAATCAGGCAGACGCTGACCACCACCAGGGTATCTGTATGCGCACTCAGGAAGACAAAGGGCGATGCCAGTGTCAGCGCAATCATCGGCACCCACAAGCGGCCACGGATCTGCGTGCGGCTCCACCGGTCCGCCCAGGCTCCTCCAATGAGCACGCCCGCCAGGGCTGCCACCTGCGTATAGACCGACGCAGTGAATCCGGCTTCGGTCTGCGACAGGTCAAACTGCTCACGCAGATAACTCGGCATCCAGGTGATGAACGCCCAGCCGGCAAAGCCCAGCAAGCCCCAGTGCAGGGTGATGATCCACATGTTACCGCTGCCAGCCAGCGTCTTCAGCGTTTCAAAAACGTCAACGGGCGGCTGGCCCGCATTGGCCTGGCTGGCATGCGGCACATCCCGCAGGAAAAAGCTCAGCACGATGGCCAGGGCCACTCCAAAGCTGCCAAACACCCAGAAGCCCGAGGCCCAGCCGTGATGGTCCGCCATCCAGCCCCCCATACCGGCCAGCGCCATGCCTGCATACACCCCGGTCATGTGAATGCCCGTGGCCAGCGAGCGTGTACTGCCACGATGGTAGTCCGAAATGAGCGCCAGAGCCGCCGGAATGTAGCACACCTGGCAGATGCCCAGCAAACTCCGTGTGGCCAGCAGTTGCTCATAAGTCTGCACATAAACCGTGGCCCAGGTCACCGCCGACCAGCCACCCAGGCTGAACAGAATGACACGGCTGCGCCCAAAACGGTCCGCACACCAGCCCCCCAGCGGGCTCAGCAGACCATAGACAATGAGGAAACCCGTCGTCAGTCCGCCAAAACCGTCATCTCCCATGGAGACCGCCTGCTTGATGGAATCCCGCATCGTGTTCAGCATCACACGGTCCAGGTAGTTCAGGCATCCCGCCAGCCAGAGAAGCCCCACCACCAGCCAGGCGCCTGGAAGCGGCCGGGCATTGTCAGCATCATTCATCGGAGGAGCGGAGGCAGACATAATAAAAAGCCAGCATCTGCGTGGCTGCCTTCCTGGATTAATTGGAAAGCATCATAAAGCAAATAAAAACATCATTGCAGCATTTTTAAAGCATAACCAACAATGAAACATTTATTCTCAGCCATCCCAGGCATCAGGCTCTTGAGCCTGGCTGCCCCGGTCCTCTTCGCATGGTCAGTCACCGCAGCAGAACCGGTGCAAAAGCCCCGGCTGCGCGCCGCCGCACTCGAATTCGGTGTCACCCCAAAGGCTGGCGGTGCCACCGTGGGCAAGACGGGCGCCGTCGTCATGAACGTGGCCGGTCCGCTCAATTCCACCGTCACCCTGCTGGAGCATGGCGACAGCCGCCTGTGCCTCATCACCACGCATTTCAATTCCCCCAAGGCTGTAAACGTCAGCGCCATGTTCCGCCGCGTCATCGCTGAGGATTTGAATCTGCCGGTGTCCAACGTGCTGATCTTCGTCTCCCACAATCACACCGACATGAAGATGGCCAGCAACCAGCTGGAGGCCTACGACAACTTGTCCACCCCGGTGGACAAACTGCCTGTACCCGAGCTTCTGCCCACCGGCCAGGAGCTGCTGGATAAACTGCGCAGCCATGCCAAGCGCCTCCCGGATCTGCTCCAGCCCGTCACCGTCTGGTGGGCCGAGGGCAGCGAAGGCCGCATCACGTATAACCGCAAGGGCCGCCGCGCCGATGGCAGCAGCTACCTCATGCGCGAAGAGGACCGCGACCTCATGGGCGTGGATTTCAATGGCGACATTGACCGTCAGGCCCCCATCATCGTTTTGAAGAATGAGCAGGGCCAGCCCGTCACCTCCCTCGTCCAGTTCACCGGCCACCCATGCACCTGCTATCACCCGGAAAAACCCGTCGTCTTTGGTGACTGGCCCCAGGTCGCCTGCGAGGTCGTCGGCAGCCATCTCTCCCCCGCCAGCCCTGTTCCCATGAGCTTCCTTCAGGGCTGTGCGGGCGATGTCAATTCGAAGGGCATGTTTCGCGGCAGCGTGGAGCTGTCCAAAAAATACGGCAACATGCTCGCCGAAAGCTACATCCAGGCGCTGGACAAGTTACAGCCCTCCGCCCGCGACGGTTTTGATTACGCCGTTGAAAAAGTCAAGATCCCCCTCGCCCCCCTGCCCTCCGTCGAAAAGCTGAAGGCGGAAATCGAAGAGATGGAAGGCTTCATCAAACGCGCATTCGCAGGCGATGAAGACACCCTCGCCTGTGCCGGTTTAAACTTCCCCCGCGAGCTGTCCCCTCTCTACCGGGGCAAGCTCATCGAAGGCGTCCTGCCCTGGAGCCGCTGGGCGCTGGACATGCATCAGAAAGGCCAGGCCGATACGGTGGCAAAGCATCTCGAAGTGGAGATTTACGTCCTGCGCCTGGGCGATGTCGGCATTGTCGGCCTGCCCTTTGAACCCTTCCAGGGCATCGGCCGCCAGATGCGTGCCGGGTCGCCCCTGCCCATCACCATTCCTTGTGGTTATACCAACGTCTCCTATGGCTACCTCACCGACGGCCCCAACACCGATCCCGACCATGGCGAATACATGAGTGCCCACTACCGCTACAGCCGCTTCCGCGCCCCCTATGCCAAACCCGCCGGCGACGTCCTCGCCATCCAGGGCATCGAAACCCTCAGCCGCTTTGCCAATCATGGAAAATCCAACTGACTCCTTCCACGAAATCGGAGCCCACGCGCAGATAGATCCCGGCGTGGTGCTCGGCTACCGTTATCCAGGGTACTCCGAGCCCACCCGCATCGGCGATTACGCCATCATCCGCTCAGGCTCCATCCTCTATGCGGACACCACCATCGGCCACCGTTTCCAGTGCGGCCATCAGGTGCTCATCCGCGCGGAGGTCAGCATCGGCCACCGCTGCGTGGTGCATCACAAATGCACGCTCGAAGGCCGCCTCCGCATCGGCCATGGCGTGAAGATCATGGCGCACGTGTACCTGCCCAGCACCACCGTCATTGGCAACATGGTCTTCATCGGTCCTGGCACCACCTTCCTCAATGACCGCCTGCCCATGCGCCGGGCCGCCCCCGTTCAGGGTGCCATCATTGAGGATCACGTCACCATCGGCGGCGGCGTCACCATCTGCCCCGGTGTCACCATCGGGCGCGGCTCCTTCATCGGGGCCGGCTCCGTCGTGAACAAGGACGTGCCTCCTTACACGCTCGCCCTCGGCGTCCCCGCCCGCCACCAGCCCCTGCCACCAACCATGGCCCGGGAAAACCTGCCCGAACTTCTCCTTCCGCAAACCGACCTCTTCGGAGCCCGCCAGGATGATACCTGGAAAAACGAAACCCTGCCCAACTCATGAAACCATCCCCCAAACTCCCCCCTGCAAAAAGCAAAGGCCGGGCCTTTGGAGCCGTCCTGGCTGCCTTCGCCCTCGCCGCCCCCCTGGCCCCTGCGGAAGAGCTGTTTGACGAAACCCAGGTCACAACCCTCTTTGCTTTTGACAACGTCTCCATTCCCCATGCCCAAAACCTGCGCATGGAGATGCGGTCTCCTAAAAAGCATCCGCGCAATCCCGTGCTCACCCGTGGCGCACCGGGAACGCCCGATGCCAAAGGTGTCCAGTTTTACGGCTCCATCATCCGCGAGAAGGACAAATACCGCCTTTGGTATGTCGCCTTTGATGATGACAAGGAAAACAAAGTCGCCTCCAACCGCTGGCGGGCCGCCTATGCGGAAAGCGACGACGGTATCAACTGGATGAAGCCCAATCTCGGCCTCGTCGAATACGCGGGCAACAAAAACAACAATCTCATCCTCACCGAGCCAGGCCCCTTTGGTTTCGTCAATATCAAGGTCCTCCTGGATCCCGAAGATCCGGATCCTGCACGGCGCTATAAAATTTCCTCCCACGTTTACTTCCGCCACAACACCCGGTTGGGCACCCTCATGCCCTTTGTCAGCGCGGACGGGCTCACCTGGAAGAGCGAGCGGGAGATAAAACCCGAAAAGTCAGAGATGCTGAAGAAGGACCTCATCCTTCCCGGCATCCATTTTGAACCTTCAGGCGGCCTGTACAAATGGGACGGCATGTTTTACGCCTCCGGCCAAAATTCCATGGATGCCCCGCGTCCTTATCACGGCCGTGTGGCACGCGCCTACCGCTCCCCGGATTTCTTTAACTGGTCCCAGACCAGCACCCTGGCGTTCACCCGGACCGCGCAGAACACCTTGTTAGGCAAAGGCCGCAGCCGCGAAGGCGAGCAGACCCACGAAGGCATCAGCGTGTGGAACCGGGGCAACATCCTGCTCGGCATTTCCGGCGTGTGGCATGGGGCCAAGGAATGGAAAGACGTCACCATTGACCTCGGTTTTGTCGTCAGCAATGACGGCGTCCATTTCCGTGAGCCCGCCTATGAATGGCTCTTTCTGGAGCACGGCAAGGACGGCGAGTGGGACCAGGGCGGCCTTCTGCAGGGCCAGGGGTTTGAGAACATCGGTGATGAAACCTTTGTCTATTACGGAGCCTGGGATCCCCGTCATTGGGAGCAGGAACCTCCACGCGGCGGAGTCGGCATCGCCGTCCTTCCGCGCGACCGCTTCGGTGATCTTGTCGTGGAGAAAGTGGGCGAAGGCCCCGGCGACTATCAGATTCCCCAGGTCACCAGTGAGTTCATCACCAAAGCCATTGACGTCAAAAAAGACACGTCACCGCGCTTCCATGTCAATGCCGATGGCCTCGGTGCGGAAGCTTCTTTGAAGATCGAACTGCTCGATGCTCAGGAACGACCGCTCCCTGGATACTCTGGCAAAGACGCCGCCATCGTCACCAAGAGCGGCTTTCAAACTCCGGTTTTGTGGAAAGGCAAAGCGAAAGCCACGGGGCTGCCCGAGCGAGTGTGCATCCATGTCATTTTCGAAGGCACGCGCAATACCGACATCCGGTTCAGTGCGCTTTACCTTACGCCTGGCAAAGGACCATAAAAATGAATGCAGGTGATATTCAGGTGAGTTCTCTCCATATTTGTCTTGGTTTCCTCCTGGCACTTAGCTTAATAAGGAAATCATGGCTGAATCCGCCTGATTATTATGCCGAAACATGACATCCTTATTGGCCCAGTGCTTGGTTATGAATGGGACAGCGAGAAGCAGCAGTCCTTTTATACTGTCATCATCCGCCTACCACGTGGAAAAGCTCCAGTTTGGGTGGTTGATGGACAACGTGTAAAGATGAAGGAAATTACCTTCTCCCTGCATGATAGCAGCCGTGTCTGGAGAGGGGAGATTGCACTTCCGGCATTTCAAGATCCTCAGGAAAAAACTGTTTCATACACAGTCGAGCGCGAGGGCAAGCAGCTCAAAAATGTTTGCGGAGACAGCGAATGGTCCTTCTTTCTTCCGGGTCTGCCCACCCCGGTTAAGCAACCCCGCATCGCCTTTTGCTCCTGCAACGGCTTCACGGATCCAAACTCCCTCCGCGACCGAGATCCCCTGGCCATGTGGAAGCGCATGGAAGAGGGCCATAAAAAAGAGCCTTTCAGCCTGCTTCTGATGGGAGGAGATCAGCTTTATTGTGATGATCTTGCGCGTAAGGAAGGCAGCTTTGCCCGTCTTATCAAGTGGCTGAAGCCAGGGGAAAAGCCCAAAAGCCAGCCCACCGTGAAGGAGTTCATGGAGAGCTACTTTGACCATTACCTTCTCGCGTGGGTCCGGATCACCCATGATGGCAAGGACTATCCTCACACACCCATGGTACGCATGATGGCCAGCATCCCCAGCATCATGATGTGGGATGACCATGACATTTTTGACGGCTGGGGTTCCTATCAGACCGCTGACAAAAACATTCCTTATTACAAAGAGGCGTTTGACGCTGCCCGGCAGGCCTTTGAAGTCTATCAGATACGTGGCAAAAATACGTGCCGCTCCCTTCTTGATTCAGGCTCAGACCAGCCCCGTCATTATTCCATGGGACTTCAGTTCGGCCCTTTCCACCTCCTTGTCCTGGACAACCGCTCTCATCGCACCGTGGACCAGGTCATGGACAGGCGGCAATGGGACCAAGTGATCAAATGGCTCGGAAACAGCCAGGATAACAGCAAATCCCTTCTCCTGGTTTCCCCAGTGCCCGTCGTCTATCGCCGCTTCGCCCACTGGGTATCTTCATTGCCTGGTGAGCATGGAGGTGAGGATGATCTTCGTGATCATTGGAGCCACAAGACTCATGAATGGGAGCGTGACCGCCTCATCTCGCACCTCTTCGGAGTCTTGAAGTATGGTGCGAAAGAAAAAGGCTACCAGCGCATCACCCTCCTCTCTGGTGATGTTCACGTCGGTGCAATCGGCTTTTTGGAACGCACCGATTTCCCGGCGGAAATCGCCCAGATCATCTCTTCTGCCATCCTTCATCCTGAGCCCGGCGTGCTTCAATGGGAAGGGCTTAAGGCCATCAGCAATGATGACGAGCACAGTATTCGCGGTCAGGCGGTCGTGGCTAAAATGAGCACGCCCGTCCGGGCCGTTGACCGGTATCTCCGCTGCCGAAACTTTGCCTGGCTCAAAGCCGGGGATGACGACAGGCTTTGGGTTAACTGGGAGTGTGAAAACGTGGACGGAAAAACCCCCGTACGGGTGGAGTTCCCCTTGCGCTAAGTTTCCACACTCCCCCTTTCATCAGCCCATGGCGGCCTAACATTACGTGCAGCCACGGAGGAGAAAAAAGATAATGAGCAAAGGTACCGGAATGCCAATCAGCCAGAGAAAAACCCAGCCGAGTGCGCCGGATTCACGAGGACGGTTCATTTTTGTTTTCATACGAATTATTGGTTAGGTTTAACTGTCACCAAGTATTCGCAGGCCACGGACCATCCAGCCCTGCCGGACGATATTTTCTTCATCGCACCTCGGGCCCCGGCGTTTTACGGCCCCCAGTGCAGGGCGATCTTCCTTTTCAGAAAGTCCACACTGCGGGCAAGCTGGTCCATGCCGTCCACCCCGTCTTCAATGCTGATCCAGCCATCGAATCCCTGGCTTTTCAGCTCAGTGAAAATGGCATCATAATCATTCAGCCCTTTGCCGATCTCCCCATGTCGGAGCCGCTTGGCATAGCCCTGCGCTCCACCTTCTTCACGGCGCAGATCTTCAATCGTTCCCTCCGCCAGATACCGGTCGCTGGCATGCATCGTCACCACGCGATGTGACACCCTTTTCAGCAGCTCGATGGGGTCTTCCCCGGCCAGATACGTATTGCTCGGGTCATAGTTCACCCCAAAGTTCGGGTGCTCAATCGCACCCACAAGCTGGCAGAAAACATCCATCTTCTGCGCAAACTCCGGGTAGTCCCAAAAGTCATCTTTATAATGGTTTTCGATGATCAGCGTGATGCCGCGCTCCTGCGCATAAGGCAGGCAGGCATGGATGGAATCCGCCGCCAGCTTCACCCCTTCATCCACGCTCAGCTCCGGCCGCCGCTGGCCGCTCAGCACGCGGCAGTAGCTGCCGCCCAGCGTCTGCGTCATGTCAATCCACCGCTTCTGCTTGGCGATCTCCCTTTCCCGGAAGGCCGCCTCCGGGTGCGTGAAGTCGGGTGAGCAGCACATCATCGGAATCACCTTGCCCGTATCCTCTGCTTCTTGGCGAAAACGCAGCCAGTTGTTTTCATCCGCCATCTCCAGAAATCCTGCATACCACTCCAGCCCCTGGACATCGAGCTTGGAGGCCAGGGCGATCCATTCAGACACAGTCATGGTTCCTTCTTTGCAGAGCGCCTGCATGAAGGCTTTGGGAAAGGCGGCGAGCTTGGGCATAAGAGGTAAAATCAGCGTGGCCAAAAAATGTTTTCCAGTGGCAGCAGGCCGTACAGGCTGGCGTCAGCCTACCTTTTCACCTCCTGGGCATGAACCGCTTCACAGATCATCCTCAGTGACGCTTCCAGGTCACCATCGGCCGTTTTAAAAGCATCCGCATCAATGGTCAGCGGCGCCCCCAGCACGACCAGCGGCGCGCCATATTGAGGGCACTGGATGGCCTGCTCCAGCGTCAGCCCGCCCACCGCCTGCACCGGGATCTTCACCGCCTGCACCACCTCCCGCAGCTGGTCCATCGGGCTCGGCATCCGGTGGCCCGCCGCCGCGATACCCCGCCGTTCATCATAGCCGATGTGGTGGATTACATAGTCACAGCCCAGGTCCTCCAGAAACCGCGCCCCCTCCACCATGTCCGGGCACACCATGTTGTCCCCCATCACCTGGCAGCCAAAGTCCGCGCCCGCCTTCACCACGCACTTGATCGTCTCCGCGTGCGCCCGCGCCATCACCACCACATGCGTGGCACCCGCCTTGGCCATCATCTCCGCCTCCAGGTAGCCGCCGTCCATCGTTTTCAGATCCGCCACGATCGGCACCTGCGGAAAAGCCTTCCTCAGCGCCCTCACGCCGTGCAGCCCCTCTGCCAGGATCAGCGGCGTTCCCGCCTCCAGCCAGTCCACCCCCGCCCTCATGGCCAGCGCCGCTGTTTCCAGCGCTTCATCAATGTTGGTTAGGTCGAGCGAGATCTGGACAATCGGTTTCATGGTGAGTAGCGGAGTTGCATTTCTACACAAATCCTCCCATCATCGTCACGACAAAGATGATGCGAAATGCGACACTCCTCAAACCGCGTCCGCTGCGGCAGCGGCCCCCCGCCGTCATCCGCCGCTGGCAGCAACAGCGCACCCGCTGGCTCAGCACACTCGCCCCCGGCTCCCTTTTCCACCGGCTCTTCGATCACATCCCCGGCGTCCATTTCTTCGCCAAAGATCGCCAGGGCCACCTCATGTTCACCAGCCAGGGCCTCCGCCAGCGTTATTCCATGCAGGATGAATCCGACATCCTCGGCATGACCGACTTCGACCTCAACCCCGGCAGCATGGCCCAGGCTTATGTGAATGACGACGACCAGCTCCTCCAGGGCAAGGCCGCCAGCATCGAGCGCATCGAGCTCTGGTGGGACCGCCAGGGCATGCCCGACTGGTTCCTCGTCACCAAACTCCCCATTCATGACAAAAATGGCGAGATTCAAGGCGTTATGGGCCTCCTCCGCCGCCCAGATGAATCCGAGCGCCGCCTCCCCGTCTTTCAGACCGTCGCCCAGGCCGTCGAGCTCATCCGGCGAGATTACTCCAAACCCCTGCTCATCGAGCAGGTCGCCACCGCCTGCGGCCAGTCCCTCCGCCAGCTCCAGCGCCACTTCCAGGCCGCCTTTGGCATCACCCCTCAGGAATTTCTTCTTAAAACCCGCGTCCTCGCCGCCGCCCGCTTGCTCGAATCCACCGCCGCATCCGTCTCAGAGATCGCCACCGCCTGCGGTTTTCCCGATCAAAGCGCCTTCACTCAGCACTTCCGTAAACGTACTGGCCAGACTCCGAGCTGCTACCGCCAGCAGCAGCGGCTGATGCCACACTCAACGATGAACGGGGCATCACACCTGCTTGCGCAAAGGGTCAGCCAGCCCTAGAAACAAGGCGCTACCGTCCCCACATAAGAGGAGCGGGAAGAACCTTTCATTCACTAGCTTACCAAAACTCATTGGGCCTGGTTTGGCTGACGTATGCCTGGTCTATAGGGACCCGGAGGAGGGCGCCGAACAGATCCAGCAGCACGATTGCCACCATTGGGACCGGCTGACTTCGCTCCAATAAGTGAGCCTGGAGGCAGCTCGACATACGCAGCCGCTTCATTCATGGCAGCAGCCTCTTCCGGGCTGGGAGCCAGTTTCGCGGCGCTCCGAAGCAAGGGTGCCGCAGCGGCATCTCCTAACATAACCATGCCATCAAGGGCGGCTTTACGAACTTCCCGGTCTGGATGCAGCAGGAAGGGTTGAATTTTTGGCAGTTCTTTGGCATCGTAACTGACGGCCGCATCATCAATCGTTTCCATGATGATCTCGTTGCTGGTCATTTCCGCAGCCGGTTGCGTGGAGCTAGCGGGGGCTGAATTTGAAAGTGGAGAAAATTCAACGGGGTTGGAAGCGCTCCCATTGCTACTTTGGCCGTAGCCAGCCACCGCAGCCGTTTTTGGCGTCTTCGCTTTAATTTCCTTGGGTGCTGTGACCGCAGCATCAGGCCCTGCGATCACGAAAAAGAACAGGCCGACACCAATGGTGGCGACGAGGGTGGTCAAAAGGATGATTTTTGAAGACATTTTTGGGGCTTGCTTACTAATAAGTGAGATGGCCACCTGCCTATAACGGGCAGATGGCCATCACGAATTTGAATGAACTTAACTTCAGTTGAGATTAGTCAACTTCAGCTGGGAAGAACTTCAGGACATCAGCCTGAACTGCACCCGCGCTGATGGAGAATCCACCTTCAACGAAGGCATAGATGTCGCTGTCTTCGTCAGAGTTATCTTCATAACGATATCTGCCGGAGAGGCCTGTTGCCTTCTCGGCGAGAGGGAGATAAACACCCGTTTCCTTGTCCTTGAGGAGGCCAGACTTAGAACCACCTGTTCCCAGGCCGCCATACATGCGGATGCTTTCCTCAATTGTATAGGATGGATCTTCGCCTTCCGCAGGAATTTCCTGATCGAGGGTAATGCGGAAATAAGCATCTGACCTCCAAGTGTAGTTATACATGTAGGTCGTCATGGCCCATTCTGTGCCTGTAATTGTACCTTCGCTGGAATAGGGGGTGGATTCCACATATTCATCCGTCAGATAAACGCCATATTCATACCAAGTATAGGCATTGATGTAATCAGAGACATCAATCGGGTTGGTAACGCTTTTGTTCACCAGGAAGAAGCCATCATCGTCTTCGTACGTGTAGGTACCCGCAGGGTAATCCGTGATCACCACTTCTGGGTTCGGAACTTCTTCTGTTGGCTCCGGAGTTTCATCAACAGACTTGGTCTGTTCGCTGTAGCCAGTTTCAGTCACTTTTACCAAAGACCAGCCTTTGATGTCAGTGATGACGCCGATCTTCTTCAGATCTGTCAGGAATTCCTTGATGGAATATTTGCGTTTGGCAGACTTGGCGATGTATTCGTCCACAAAGGCAACTTTCTTTTTGCCTTTGAAAGAATCGTACTCGTTACTGAAAGCAGGACCTGCGCCTTCGGTGCCTTTTTTGAGAGGCTTGCCTGTCTCAGGGTCTTTGGCGACGGTACCAGGAGCTTCGTCCGTGATCGTCAGGCTGAAAGCGACCTTAGAGACCGTTCCAGGAGGTGGCGGTGGAGCCTGGCCAAATGCTTGTGAGGCAATGGGAAGGGAGAGGAGCATCAAAGCTCTAAGAGTGTGCGATTTTTTCATATGGAGTGTGGTGCGGGAACTGCAAGGCGGGAACCGAACAGTGTGACGATGTTGTGACGAAACGAAAATATGTCAATCTAATTTTAAAAATCGTTCATTACGATAAAAAATCCTGGATTCCTCCAGGAATCAACTTATCCGGCATTCCGTAATCCACAGCCCTCCTAAATTGATACGCAGCAAAAACGGACCTCCCAGGTCGGATCTCGCATGCGATGGCCTTGAAAACCACAGGAGCGAAGCTTTAATCTTTTTCGCACAATCTTGTTTTAGACGGTTCCCCGAAGTGCTCGGCCCAGTCCTGATCTCTACATTGAATGAAAATTTGTGGCTGTATGCTGTGCTCACAGCCTGATTTTAATTCGAAGGAGCCACCCGCTTCGGCAGCCGCCCCGGTGGCAGATCCAAAAAGGCAGCTGCTTCCCGCATGGCCGCAGCTTCTTCGGCCGATGGCGCAAGGTTTGCAGCCGCTCTCAACAGGGCGGCTCCGCCAGCCTCCCCCAGATTGACCATGCCATCAATGGCAGCGGCTCTGACTTCGGGATCGCTGTGCAAAAGATATGGCTGAATTTTCGGCAGCCCTTCAGGACTGTACAAGACGGCCGCATCATCAATGGTAGCGATGATTTGTGCATTGGGCTGGTCGGGATCTTCGGCCATTACTGCAGGCGAGTTTGCTTCAGTCGCAACCGTCGGGGTGACTTGAGGTGCTGCTGCTGGAGCAACGTTTGCAGGTTTGACAAAAGTCGTGGATTTCGCCACCGGGGCGGGAAGGGCCTTTTTTTCAGGCCCTCCGGCCATGAAAAAGGCTGCACACATGACCGCGGCCAAAAGGACAACGGCCAGCAAAAACTTGGGGAATTTGTTCATGAAAACTGGATCAAAGCGTTTCTCATCATATAAAAAAATCGCCACCTGCAGTGAAGCAGATGGCGATTCAATAGATCAAACGGTTAATTCACTCCATGGAATGAAGCCCATCGCTTATTCGACGACTTCTTCTTCTTCCTCAACTGGGTAGTAGGAAGCCACGTCTGTAGCAACACCAGCGCTCATCGTGGCGGAACCTTCAACGATCCCGACGATGACTGGCTCACCGAAGTTGTTGTCCACACCTGTTCCAGCGAGGGAGGTCAGTTTGGTTGCCGTGGAAAGAAGCACGTTCGGGGTGGAAGAACCCTTGAGTTTGCCCAGCTTCTGGCCGCCGGAGAGAACACCACTCATGTTAAAAACCTGGCCATCAAGGTTCAGCGTGACGTCGCCAAACATTTTGTAGAGCTCAGAGTAGGTGCCTGTGGAAGATACCGTGGCGACTGGAGGCTCACCAGCGGTGACGGTTTCAGTAACGATTTTGGCCTTCGCAGCACTGATGGTGTAATCTTCAGCGCTGTCTGTGATGATGTAGCCAGCCAGGGAGATTGGGGCCACGCCTTTTTTCACCAGGAAATAGTCGTCTCCGGAGATGCTCAGTTCAGGGAGAGTGCCAGAGGTGGACTGAACCTTGACGATCGACCAGCCTTTGATGTCTGTGATCAATGGCAGACCTTCGCCGGTTTCTTCCGTCAGCTGCTGAAGGAATTCTTTGTTGCCAAAACGACGGGCGACGAATTTTTCACCGATTTCAAGGGTCGTGGTTGAAGTATCACCATCAACAACGGTGTAGGTGTTAGAGCGGACGGTCGTCTTAGGATTGACAAGTTCACCAGCTGCGTCTTTGCCTTTAAGGGTGCCGACCACTCCTGCAAATTCAGCAGGCAGGTCGCCCGTGGCAGAGAGGTTGAATTTGAAAGTCACTTTAGACACGGAGCCTGGGATGACTGTTTGGCCGAAGCTCTGGGGAGCGATGGAAAGGGCGGTAAGAGCAAGCGCTCCAAGGATATACGTTTTTTTCATGTGGGTGTGGTGCGGGGGAGCTGCAAGGCGGGAACCAAACAGTGTGACGATGTTGTGACATTGTACAGACAAAGTCAAATGGAAATTAAGCTGTATTTTTAACTCGTGCATAATGCTTTCCTGTGAGTTTGTACTTTAACACCGTAGGTCATCTTGCCAGGCTTTTGGTTAGGCGCGCCAACCTGTTTATTTTTCCCCTTGCCCCAAGGCATCCGCTGCGAATGATCTCTCTTCCATACCATGAGCAAAGCCCCCATCACAGTCGCAGTCACCGGTGCCGCCGGGCAGATCGGTTATTCCCTCCTCTTCCGCATCGCCTCCGGTGCTCTTTTTGGCCCTGACCAGCCGGTTAATCTCCGACTCATTGAGATCGAACCCGCCCTCGGTGCCCTCAGCGGCGTCTGCATGGAGCTCGACGATTGCGCCTTCCCCCTCCTCAACAGCATCACCCCGACGGCGGACCTGGATGAAGGCTTCAAAGGCGTCAACTGGGGCATCCTCGTCGGCTCCGTCCCGCGCAAGGCCGGCATGGAGCGCAAAGACCTCCTCAACATCAACGGCAAAATCTTCACCGGCCAGGGCAAGGCCATCGAGAAAAACGCCGCCAGCGACGTCCGTGTCCTCGTCGTGGGCAATCCCTGCAACACGAACTGCCTGATCGCCATGAACAATGCCAAGGGCGTGCCTGCGGACCGCTGGTTTGCCATGACCCGCCTGGATGAAAACCGCGCCAAGAGCCAGCTCGCCGCCAAGGCCGGCGTTCACAGCACCGCCGTCTCCAACCTGGCCATCTGGGGCAATCACAGCGCCACCCAATACCCGGACTTCTACAACGCCAAAATCAACGGCCAGCCCGCCACCGACGTCATCAGCGACCACGACTGGCTGAAGGGCGATTTCATCAGCACCGTCCAGCAGCGCGGTGCCGCCATCATCAAGGCCCGTGGCTCATCCTCCGCCGCCTCCGCCGCGAATGCCGCCTGCGACACCGTTTACAGCCTCACCCGCCCGACTGCGGAAGGCGACTGGACCAGCGTGGCCGTCTGCTCCGACGGCAGCTATGGCATCGAAAAAGGCCTTATGTTCTCCTTCCCCATCCGTACCGACGGCAGCAAGTGGGAGATCGTCCAGGGCGTGCCGGTGAATGAATTCAGCCAGGGCAAGATCAAGGCCACGGAAGATGAGCTCAAGGAAGAGCGCGCCGCCGTGACCGAGCTGGGTTTGATCTGATCTTGCATTATGCATACCAGCGATCCGGTCTGCCGCGCCTCCTTTGTTTGCGTGGCATCGTTTCCTCCGTTAACTGGGGGCGATGCCACGTTTTTTTATCCTCCTCTTTCTCGCTGCCATCACCACGGCCTGCGGCCTGGATCTGCGCTTGCCCACAGACAATGGCGCCCTGCTGGTCAATGACGGTGCCGGTTACTTCCAGTTCGTTGACCGGGACTTCGAAGGCGTCAAATCCACCCCCTGGGAAGGCGGCCAGTTTGGCTTCGTCCGCGATGCCCGCCGTGTGGGACCGCGCATCGCCTATGCGCGCTTTCATGAGGGCATGGACATCAAACCCACCCAGCGCGATGCCAAAGGCAATCCCCTGGATGACATCCACCCCATCCTTCCCGGCACGGTTGTCCATGTCACCCCGTCCGCCGGGCTGAGCAATTATGGCCGTTACATCGTGGTGCGGCATGATCTCCCGGACGGTGCTTTTTATTCTCTCTACGCCCATCTGGCCTCTGCCACAGTCGCCGTAGGTGACCAGGTCACCCATGCCTCCGTCCTGGGTCGCATGGGCTTCACCGGCAGCGGCATTGACCAGCGCCGCGCCCACCTGCACGTGGAGCTAAACATGCTGCTCAACCCGGAGTTTGAAACCTGGTTTGCCTCCGGCTTCCGCACGCCTAACCATCACGGCATCTACAACGGCATGAACCTCCTGGGCCTTGACCTCCAGGCCCTATACCTGGCCCATGCGAAGAACCCGGCCATCACCCTCTCTGAATTCATCCGCCAAAGCGAAGCCTGGTTTGAGCTTACCGTCCCGGCCACCGCCAAGATGGATTTCATCACCCGTTACCCCTGGCTTCGCGACATCGCCTCCGTGCCGGATTCCGCCATCAGCGCGTGGAAGATCCGCTGCACCCGCTGGGGCCTGCCCATCAGCGTCAGCCCCGCAAGCCAGCCCGTCTCGCAGCCGGTCGTCTCCTGGGTGAAGGAAGACCCCATCCCCCATTATTACAACACCCGCGGCCTCGTCAGCAACAGCGGCCAGATCACCGTCAGCGGCCTCCAGTTCGCCAAGCTCCTCATTGGCCTGTAGCCGCCTGCGTCCCGCTCGCGGGATGGCGGGTGGTTTGGCGCTCTGCCGGCCTCCTTCCCCCACGTCCTCGCTTGCACCGCCGCACAGTCCCGGCATGATGTGCACATGATCAGCATTCTCGAGGCCTCCGAAGGTACTCTCGGCGGCCCCTCGCTCGCAGAGCGGATGCACCTGGCCTTTTCCACGGAAGGAAAACTGGCCCAGTCCCCCCAGTTTGAATACCGTCCCCAGCAGCAGCGCATGGCCCAGCTTGTGGCCGGGGCCCTGGAGAAAAACAAACCCCTCGTCGTGGAGGCGGCCACCGGCGTCGGCAAGTCCCTGGCCTACCTCGTCCCCGCCGTCGAATACGCCCTGGAGCAGGGACGCAAGGCCATCATCTGCACCCACACGATTAACCTCCAGGAGCAGCTCATCCACAAGGACATCCCAATCGTCAAAAAGATCGTCGGGCCCTTCCATGCCGAGCTTCTCAAAGGCCGCAGCAACTACCTCTGCCCCACCCGCCTGAAGAACGCCTACTCCCACAGTGGCGACCTCTTCAGCAGCAGCGAGACGGCCGAGCTGCAGCTCATCGAGGACTTCTTTCGTGACAATCCCTCCGCCACCCTGAGCGAGATGGACTTCACCCCCGGCGCCCGCGTCTGGTCCCTCGTCTGTAGCGAGCCCCACGCCTGCACCCCGCGCCGCTGCCCGCCCGGTAGCGGCTGCGTCTATCAGGACGTCCGCCGCCGCATGGCCGATGCGGATGTGCTGGTGCTCAACCACACCCTGTTTTTCACCCTGCTGGCCTCTGCCGATGAAGGTCCGCTTGCCGATGACACCAACTTCATCTTCCCGCGCGACTTTGTCATTCTGGATGAGGCCCACACCATCGAAAACATCGCCGCCAAGGCCTTCGGCATCCACGTCAGCGAATCCAACATCCGCTTTGAACTGGGCCGCCTTTACAATCCCAAGACCCGCAAAGGCTTCTTCCAGTCCCTCGGCGAGCAGGACGGCATTCGCGAAGTATCCCAGTCCATCGGCATGGTGGAAAGCTTCTTCCGCACTGCCGAGAACGCCTGCAAATTTACCGGTCCTTATGGCAAGGAGTTCCGCATCCGCGAACCTGGCCTAACCGAAGATACTCTTTCCCTCCCCCTCCAGCGCGTCGCCCGCATCGCCCAAAAATCCGGGGATGCCGCCAAGAGTGAGGGCCAGAAACTGGAGCTGCTGGACATCGCCAAGCGCCTCGCCAACCTGCGTGTGGCCATCAGCGCCTTTCTGGATCAGAGCGAGGAAGGCCACGTCTATTGGGCCGAGCGCAGCGGCGGCGACAACAAGGTCGTCTCCTTTCACAGCGCCCCCATTGATGTCGCCCCCAAGCTGGAAAGCATCTTCTTCACCGGCACCAAAGCCTGCGTTTTCACCAGTGCCACCCTTGGTGTGGGCGATGATGTGAAGCTCAAATACTTCCGCAACCGCGTCGGCGCCTACAAAGCCCAGGCGGAGACCATCGAGAGCCCGTTCGATTTCAAAAAGCAAATGAAGCTCTACCTGGTCAAGCGCATGCCTGAACCGGGCCGGCCCGAATATCAGGATGCGATGGTGGAGCAGATCGAATACTTTTTGGGCCTGTCCAAAGGCCGTGCCTTTGTCCTGTTCACTAGCTACAGCCAGATGACCGCCCTTGCGGATCGTATGGAAGACTTCTGCCTGGACCACGGCTGGCGTCTGCTCGTTCAGGGTCGCGGCATGCCGCGCCACCAGATGCTGCACGAATTCAAAAAGGACACCCACAGCATCCTCTTCGGCACCGACAGCTTCTGGACGGGCGTGGACGTCCCCGGCGAAGCCCTCAGCAACGTCATCATCACCCGCCTCCCCTTTGCCGTGCCGGATCATCCCGTCACTGCCTCCCGCATGGAATACCTGGAGGAACAGGGCCTCAACAGCTTCAGCGAATACAGCGTCCCCGAGGCCATCCTCAAGCTCCGCCAGGGCGTCGGCCGCCTCATCCGTACCCAGAGCGACAAAGGCATGGTCGTCATCCTGGACAACCGAATCCTCACCAAACCCTACGGCCGCGCCTTCATGGCCAGCCTGCCGGATTGCCCGACAGAAATCGTGGGGTGATGTCCCGTCGGGGGAGGTCAAATGCAGTTAAATACCTGATAAAACAGCTCTGGCTTGCGTTTCCTGGGTAGTCCAACCCTCAGTCCATGCTACGCCTTCTTTTATCACTCACTCTCCTCACCACATCTCTTGTTAGCGCCGCCGACCGGCCTAACATGATCTTCATCATCGCCGATGACGTCAGTTGGAATGACATCGGCTGCTATGGCAACACCGCCGCGCGCACGCCGAACCTCGACAAACTGGCTGCCAATGGCCGGCGCTTTGATGAGGCGTATCTGACGGCCAGCAGTTGCAGCCCCAGCCGCTCCAGCATCATCACGGGGCGCTATCCGCATAACAACGGCCGTGCGTCCGAGCTTCACCTGCCGATCGCCGCCCACCTGCCCTGGTTCCCCCGGTTGCTGAAGGACGCCGGTTATTACACGGCCCTGGTTGGCAAACATCACATGACCGCAGACAAGCCTGCCGAGGGTGAAAAGCCCCAGCCGGAGCCCTTTGACCTCGTGGACGGCGGCAACGCCCCGGGCAACAAAGGCGGTCATGCCACCTGGGTGAAAACCGTGCAGGAACGGCCCAAGGACAAACCCTTCTTCTTCTGGTTCGCCTCCCTGGATGCCCACCGTGCCTGGGATGCGGACAAGGACTGGAAGGAAGATCTTTATGGCCCCAAGCACGATCCGGCCAAGGTCATCGTGCCGCCCTTCCTGGTGGATGATGGCGAGACCCGCCAGGACCTGGCCTCCTATTACAACGAGATCACCCGGCTGGATTATTTCGTCGGCCAGGTGGTGGCCGAGCTTGAGAAGCAAGGTGCCCTGGAAAACACCCTCCTGCTGATGATGGCGGACAATGGCATGGCATTCCCGCGTGCCAAGACCCGCCTGCATGACTCCGGCATGAAGACCCCCTTCATCGCCCACTGGCCCGCAGGCATTGGCAAACCGGGCACCCCCAGCCAGAGCCTGGTCAGCGCCATTGACGTAGCTCCGACGATGCTGGACCTGGCCCAGGTGGAAATCGCCCCGACCATGCAGGGCGTCAGCTTTGCCCCCATCCTGGCCCAGCCGGAGGCGGAGGTGCGCAAGCATGCCTTCTCCGAGCACAACTGGCATGACTACGCCGCCCATGGTCGCTCCGTGCGCTCCGAGGGCTTCCTCCTCATCCGCAACAACCGCCCCCAGGAGCCCTGGCAGGGCCCGGCCGACTCCGTCAGATCCCCATCCTACGAGCAATTGAAAGCCGCCCGCGCTGCTGGCAAACTCACCCCTCCGCAGGCCGATGTCTTCCTCGCCCCACGTCCTGGCATGGAGCTGTATCGCACCGCCGCAGATGCCGACCAGATGTCCAACCTGGCCGACAATGCCGACTACGCCACCGTCAAAGCCCGCCTGGCCAAACTGCTGGATGAATGGACCGAACAGACCGGTGACAGCGTGCCTGCGGATCTCTCCAAGGACTCCTTTGATCGCGAAACCGGCAACCAGCTATTCAAAGGCCGCGATCAGTCCTATCGCGGCACCCCCGCCGGTTGGGACCGCAACGCCGCCAAAGTCAATGCGCCCGGTCCAAGGTGAGTCGGCTGAGCCCAGCAGGTGCTTTAGTCGCGAAGCGTCGTGGAGTGCGGTGCAAGCGATCAAGCGCATCACCGCTCTTCTTCGAAGGTGCCTGATAGCCTAACAGGTCGCGCAACAAAAGGTCCACGTTCGGCCAAGGCCCTTCAAGCTTCTTTGGCATTTAAGCACCTCTCAGGCCCCCAGGAAAGCGGCGGTGCCGAGGCAAGAGACTTGCGTCTTGCCTCTCTCCGCCGCACTCCAGGACGCTCCGCGACTTCGCCAACGCCTAACAAAAAGCACCTCACTTCGCCTTCGGATTGCGCATGTAATAGAGACGGCCGTCTTCGGCGCCGCCCAGGAAGTCTGGCATGCCGTCGTTGTTAAAGTCCACGGTGGTGGGGCTGACGTCGTGGCCTTCGATGTTGGCATCGGAGAGCAGGCCTTCATCGCTGAAGAACCACTGGCCTTCGGCATCGGAGGTCTGGCGGATGAAGTTGGCGTTGGCAGAGTTCAGCAGGATGTCCAGCTTGCCATCGCCGTCCCAGTCCATGATGCAGATCTTGCGGCGGCCGCTTTTGCCGGCGATGCCGGAATTCAGGCGCAGGGGCACACCCGGTGTCATGTCCACGGGATTGCGTACTTTCAAGTGGGCCAGGGCTTCATTCACGATGCCAGGCTTCTTCGCATCCTTGTCAGCAAAAAAGACGCGCTTCGGATGCTGGAGGAGGAGTTTTCCGTCCTTGCCTTTGCTGCGCTCAAAGAAAGCCAGATACCCTTCCTGGTCCAGCATGACGAGGTCCATAAGACCATCCTTGTTCCAGTCCACTGCCACCGGGGTGGTGCGCCATTGGGTGAGCAGATTTTTGCCCTCTGGACGCAGCCAGCCATACGCGAGCACGGGCTGCGCGCCTTTCCACTCCACCTGCACGGGCTTCGCAGCGGCCAGCTTGGGCTTGGCACGGGTGCCGGTGTTTTTATACCAGACCACCTTGCCGAGAATGGAGTTGAGGATCAAATCCGGCAGACCGTCGCCGTCCCAGTCGGCCACGGTCTGGGTGGTGTAGCCCCACTTGGCTTCGCAGGGGCCCTGGATGGAGCCGTTAGGACCGGCCATGGGGCGGATCGCTTTGCCTGCGGCTTCGAGAAGCACGGGAGCGGCCCACTTGGGAGCTTCCACACCTTTGCCGCTCAGGTTCTCAATGAAGGCCACATAGCCGGCAGTGTTGCCGCAGATGATGTCCATGTCGCCATCGCCATCCCAGTCAAAACCCACCGGAGTGGCCAGCGCTCCGAATTTGATGTCCGCCGCTTCCTGCTTGAAATAAACGGGCTCTTTGAAGACCGGCACTTTGTTGTCAAATTTGCCGGTGTTTTCCACGAAGGCCACGCGGCCGTCTTCATCACCGACGATCAGGTCCAGGTCGCCGTCCTTGTCCCAGTCAATGGCCGTGGGGGTGATCATCTCCAGGTCCATGGTCAGATACTTGCCGGTATCGGCCATTACACGCTTCACAAACGCATACTTGGGCTTGGTGCGGGTGCCGACGTTTTCGAAGTAGGTAAAACCGTCCAGAAATTCACCACAGAGCAGATCCAGGTCACCATCGCCGTCAAAGTCGGCAAAGTTAGGGGAAGGCCAGCCGTACGTCTCCACAGGGCGGTCCATGGCCATCACCTTTTTGGGCTTGTCATACTTCGGCTTGTCATTGCTGCCGGTGTTGCGCAGCACATACACATAACCGCGCAGAGGGCCGTTCATCCAGCGGCCGTTTTCATCATAGGCATTGTCCCAGACGTATTCGGTCCAGTCGCCCACACCGACGATGAGGTCATTGTTGCCGTCGCCATCAAAGTCCACGATGCGCCACATGTTGGCGCGGACTTTGTTCATGTGGATGTTCTTGTCCGGGCCCAGCTTGACCTCGTTATCAATGCCCGTCTTGAGGAAATCCGGATGCACCATGCCGGGGCTGGTGACCACCGGCTTGCCATCCACATAACTGACCTGGACATTCTGCGCGCCTTTGCTGATGCGCACGCCGGGCTTGAAGACGGGCATCTTGTTCTTGGCCGTGTCGCCCGTCGCGTTCTCAAAAAAGTAAATGCCATTGGAGGGCTTGTCCGGGCAGTTCACCACCAGGTCCAGGTCACCATCGCCATCATAGTCCATGGGCAGAGGCCAGGCCCACAGACCGACGCCCAGGTCCACGACGAGACCGGGATTGTTATACTTCAGCGGGGTCAAAGTATCGCTGGCGGCAGCAGGGCCGCTCAGGAGCGCAGAGAGCGCAAGGAGGCAGAGATGGGAAGGCTTCATGGTCGGTCGGTTGGGAAAAAGGCAGGGTTCCAACGACAGCATGCAGGGATTCATTTCCCGCACAATCATTTGCCGCTGCGGATTCTTGCTGGGTGGTTGACGATGTTTGACTTGGGACTGTCAAGGCACAGGGCCAGTCCAGACCGGTTGTGACGGAAAGAGGCTCACTCCTGGGCAGGATAAAGCTCGCGGACACCGGTTTTCAGGGCACCCAGTTGTTTGACCTCGGCGGCCGTCAGAGCACGGTTGAAAACAGCCAGATCATCCAGGTACCCCACATACGCCGCCCCCAGCACCAGCGCCACTTGCGTCGAGTCCCAGCCAAAGGTCAGGTCCCAGTTTTCAATGCTGCCTTTCAGCTCACCATTCATGTACAGCCGGCCTGCGGGCGCGCGGGTCTTGTCATTGACGTTTTCCACCGTGAAAACCACGTGGGTCCACGCCTCGCGTGAAAATGGCACCTGGGTCCGGTCCAGTTGCACCATGGGCCGTTTGTCCGCAGGGATCTCATCCCACAGCACATTCGTGGGGTTCCAGATCTCAACCAGCGGGCGCATGGCATAGCGGAAAAAGCGCGGCGTTTCATCCTTGGACCACTCCAGGAAAATGAAACCCTTTTTGCCATCATCGCCCACGATCTGCACCGGGTCGCAGTACCCCGGCTCCAGGTCCTTGTCCGGGTCCAGCCTCAGCCACACGGAGACACTCGTGCTCCAGCTTTGTGCATTGTAGTTCAGCACCTCCGCCCCCTTGTACAGCGGACGCGTCACCCCTTTTTTGGGGAACCACAGCGCATGGCCAAACTTCCCCTCCCCCTGGGCGATTTTCACCTCCTCATTCAGCGCAGCCGGCACCGTTTCCTTGCCCTTTTTGACATAGGCCGTCTTTTCTCCCCGGGAGAATGAAGCGTCCAGCCCCTCTTCAAACGGCGCGTGGAATGTCAGCGCCGAGCGCAGCGCACTGAGGTCCTGGGAAGAGGAACAGACAGGCAGAAGTCCGGCAGCGAGGCAAAGAAGGAAAACAGGTCTCATGGTGCGGTGGTTGTGCGGTGAGTGATCCCAGAATACATTTGGAAATCGCGGTTTCTTTAATCCCGGGGGCAAGAAGTCACATTAGGATGCACCGCCGTGACAGCACAGGAGCGTGGGAGAGACGGTTTGGAGGCGTAGCCTTGTCCCCTTCATTGCCTTGGATTGAAAAACACCCTGCTACGGTCATGGGCATTGAACTCACGCACGATTTCCCCCATCCAGCCCCGGTTTTCCTCCGCCGCCTGCACCGTCACCGGGGTTTGGCGCAGCTTCTCTGGCAGGCAACGCCTCAGGCACTCCAGGCAGGCGCGAATGACGTACTCCTTCGGATGGTCAACCCTCGCAGGAATCGCAAACCGGGTCACCTCCATCGTCAGCTCCAACGGAGCCTGCGGATCTCCAAGATCGCTAGCAAGAAATCGCACGCCGCACATCGAAGCCAGGTTCAGGTCTTCGGTAGCCTCTTTGCGGTTGTTCGTCGGCGGCACATTCACCGCCGAAATAAGCCCGACCGCCGTCGCCGGTCCGCTGTGTGCATACCAGTCATGACAAGTAACCGCCGTTATGACGATATGCCCGGACCCCAGCCCGTCCAGAGGCTGAAAGGTCGTCGTCAGGGCGGACTCCCCTGCCCCCGCCCCATGCACCCAAATGCCAAGTAAAGCGATGATGACGAGGAGAAGTTTCATTCCCGCATTGAAGCAGATTACCCGGCGCTTGGCAAACCTGATGAGTGCCCAAAAGCGAGGCGTTAGAAGTGGTCCGCACAGACCCTTGTGCGGGACCGATGGGTCGCAAACGCAGAGAAATCAAAAGACCTTCGACGACGACCTGGATAGCATGGAAATCTGGGGCTTCGCAGCAGCCTTCCGCACTGGGACAGTGCGGGCCACATTCGACCCTCTTCCCAGCCTAACCAACCCAGCCTTGCGCGTGATCCCTAATCTCCTCATCCGTCAGCCCCATCCACCCCAGCGGTCTAGGCGTGGGCGGCTGCCAGTCGGTTTGCGGGGCCATCTCCCTCTCCCCCGGATTTCTGCACAATCAAATACACATGCAGCTCCGGATGCTGGTCATACTCCAGATGCCTGCAAACACAGCCCGCACCGGCAACAAGCTCCAGTATCCGGGGCAGGCCCAGCGTCGCATGATAGACCGGCTCGCCCATCAGCTCATGGCACCGCTCCTCCGATGCATCCAGCCCACCGCTGGTGAAGATCAGCACCCCACCCGGATTCAAGCCGCCGCACAGCTTGTGCAGAATGCCCTCATGCTCCGCCAGCGGCGCATGCCAGAGGCTGTCCCAGGCCGAAATGAAATCATACCGCTGCGGCAACTCCCAGGTGCAGATGTCCGCCAAATGAAAAGTCACCCCCGGATGCCGCGCCCGCGCCAGCCGCAGCATCTCCGCCGAGACATCCATCCCCTCCACCTCAAACCCCTCCGCCAGCAGCAGCTCCACCATCCTCCCGCTGCTCCCACACCCAACGTCCAGCGCCTGTCTCGAGCTCCCCTCCTTGCCCATTGTCACAAAATGCAACGCCCTTCGATGCTGCGCGATCCCATTGGCCCGGTTAAACTCCTCCCCGCTCCAAAAAGAAGCAATCTTGTCGTAAGTCTCGGCAGTCTGGCGGGGTGTCATGAGATCTCTCGTGAAAATCAAAGTTTAATCTTCAGCCCCATCTCCTCCTTCATCGTCAAAAGAGCTTCCGCATTGCCCTTGGCATCGTCCACAGGATGATGCGTGTGGCGGGTCTTGCGCAGGTGCTTGAAGGTTTGGAAAGTGTCCTTCACCAGCCCCTTGTACAGGCTGCCCAGATTCGTTGACGAAAAGCCGAAAGGGTTCCTGCCGGTGAAATGGTGGAAGTACCAATTGATGAACTGCCAGTCGAACCCGTTGTTGTCAGAGACAAACATCAGCCGGTCTTTTGAGACCTCCGCCAGCCAGTCTGCAAAACGGCTCATCACCTCCTGCGGTTCATCAAACCCTAGCACCTGCTCCCGGCTGAATCCGCTCACTGCCAGAGCCTCCGGCACATACTTTTCAGAGATCGGTTTCAACTGACCGTAAAACGTCCTCTCCAGCCCCGGCTCCACGACCACCGCCCCGAAACAGACCATCGAGTAGTCTCCCGGAATAGGCCCGTCCGATTCGATATCCACCATGATATAGCTCATTGTTTTGTGATTAAGTAAAATATTAGGTCATGAAATAATAGACAAATGTCACCGCCCCATCATCACTCGACGCGATATAACAGTTACCCTTGAGTCCCCCACGCCAAATTCTAGGCTGTTGAAACTGCCCCTCCATTTTCGGGAACTCCTCGTGGACCATCTCGCGGATGGCCAAATAATCCGAATCATGATTGGGTCCTGGCTCGCATTCGTGAAAGTGCGGCGAAGACTCCCAAGGGCGCGACTCGCCTAACGGAAATCGCAGCAGCCACGCCTGCGAGGATTCGAATGGGCCACCCTCACGCTGATATTCCAAAATTTGAACAGATGTCGGAACCACAAACAAGATATAACTGATGAGACGGTCGCGACCCATCACGCCGTCTTTTGAGACATAATGTATGTGATAGGCGTAGCCGCTGACCAAAAGTATGGCGGAGATGGACAGGCATAACCAAAGCCTTCGTTTGCTGGGGAGGATTTCTGTCATTATGCTTTTACGAGGACTTTACGGTAGCTTTCAAGTCGGATATAATGGGATACAACCCTCCACCCTGTTACAGGTGGAAGTCAGAGATGCACTTGCTAACGGCTTGTGGTGTCCTCCATCACCAGACTGACCTCAACAAAGCTAATTTCTCTATATCCGGCATTCGTCTGCAACCGAAGACGAGTCCATCGGCCTGAAGTGCCGATCAAGTTCGCATCCAGAATGGTCGGGGGACCTTCGAATGAGCCTTCAAAAACCTGGTAGTTGTGTGCATCTGTAAAGAGGAGTGTGCCTGGCACAAATCTGTTGTTGTCCCAATCAACTGGATACTCCACTTCCATCGTAAGCGTATCCGTGGCGGTGTCTTCGATTACGCGCAGGATTCGGGTGTCATGAAAGTGGATGTCTGATATTATCATGAAAGTGATCGTCGAGGGTTCATCAACCAAGATCGTCCAGAGGATGCGAAGGTTTAGCAATTTGCCTCCTCCTAAACCACTGTCCGATTTGATACAAAACCCAGGAGATCGTGCAGGCTGGAAATGCTGACGCAAAATAGCCTGCTCCTGGAATGTCGTTCATCATAATGGGATCGAACAGTAGCATCCGCCAAATGCCCCAGATACAGATGGCGATAAACGGGAGAGAAAACACGCTGCAACCTTGCCTCTCCCCCAACAAGCAAGGCCGGATGAAAATGAGGACCGCCAGAAACCCCTGGATGGCATAATCGGTAGCGGGAAGTGACAACCAGGAAAGCATCTGCGAGGCAGAGTAATTCAGCGGCCTGAACTCATAAAGAGAATTTACCGGAGGAATTCGTCATCCATTTTTGCGTTTCCCACCCACCCCCACAAAACAAGCTGCAAACCTCCCCACGCGTGATACTGTGACCGTCCCTCATGCTTACCCTTCGAGACGTTACCAAGACTTTTAATGCCCGGACCCTTTTCACCGGGGCCAATATGACCGTGAATTATGCGGAGCGTGTGGCCCTTGTCGGCCCGAACGGGGCGGGCAAGTCCACGCTGTTTTCCCTGATCCTCAAGGAAGATGAACCGGATGCGGGCGAGGTGATCCGCGATGAATGGACCACGCTGGGCTACCTGCCCCAGGAAAGTGAGCCGGTGGGTGACGAAACGATTTTGGACGTGGCCACGGGCAAGGCGGGCATGATCGAGGAACTGGAAAAGATCCTCCGCGACTATGAATCCCGCAGCGATGTGGCGGCCCCGGAATACACTGAGGCGCATGCCAAGCACGATGCCCTGAACGATCCCCAGGCCGAGGCGAAGGCGAAGAAGATCCTGAAGGGCTTCGGTTTTAAAGAGGAGGACTTCCACAAACCCGCCCGCGAATACTCCGGCGGCTGGGTGATGCGCGCGCACTTGGCGCGTATCCTGGTCATCGAGCCGGACCTGCTGCTGCTGGATGAGCCGACCAACCACCTGGACCTGCTGTCCCTGATGTGGTTTAAGAATTACCTGAAGAACTATCCGGGCGCGATCCTGCTCATTTCCCATGACCGCGACTTCATGGATGAGCTGATTGAGACGGTCTATGAGATCGAGGAGAGCAAGCTGGTGGCCTATCAGGGGAACTACAGCGAGTACCTGAAGCAGAAGGAAGCCAACTGGGAGCGCGCCTACCAGGCCTGGAAAAACCAGCAGAAAGAGATCGAGGCGATCCAGGAATTCATTGACCGGTTCCGCTCCGTGACCTCCAAGGCCGCGCAGGCGCAGAGCCGCGAGCGCCAGCTGGAGAAGATGGACAAGCTGGACCGGCCACGTCCGCTGCGGAAGGCCTTCCGGTTTAACTTCCCCCAACCTCCGCGCGGCGGCCAGCGTGTCGTCGCCCTGACGGACATCCATCAGGCCTACGGCGAGAAGAAGATCTACCAGGGCCTGGACCTGGAAGTGGAAAAGGGCGAGCGCACCGTGCTGGTGGGCCCCAACGGTGCCGGCAAGTCCACACTCATCAAGATCATGGCCGGCGAGGTGCCCTTCCAAAAGGGCGAGCGCCGTTTTGGCACGAACATCAAGATGGGCTACTTCTCCCAGCACCGCGCCGATACCCTGGACCCGGAGTGCACCATCCTGGAAGAGCTGAAGCGCTGCGCCCCCGAGCTGCGCGAAGACGATGCCCGCAGCATCCTGGGCAGCTTCCTGTTCAAACGGGAAGATGTTTACAAGAAGTGCAAGGTCCTCAGCGGTGGTGAAAAAAGCCGCCTGAACCTGGTGAAATTCCTCGTGGATCCACCGAACCTCCTCCTCATGGATGAGCCCACGACCCACTTGGACATCTGGGCCATCGAGGGCCTGATCCTCGCCCTGCAGAAATTCGAAGGCACCCTCGTCTTCATTTCGCATGACGTGCATTTCATCCGCAGCCTCGCCACCAAGGTCCTGCACATCAACGCCGGCGTCGTCACCCCTTACAGCGGCGGTTACGATTACTACCTGGAGAAGACCGGTGCCGAAGAGAATGCACGGGCCGCGGTGATTGCGGGGTAGCGGTGTCCAAGGAGTGAGGCCATCCTGGCCTCAAAATGACGGCAGGATGCCGTCACACCTTGTGCTTCGCAGCCAGCTCAATCAATCAAATCCAGATCATGCCGCACCCGGCAGGCCGGCTCTTGGGTCTCGCGCCCGGCCACGGCGGCGAGTTCGGCATCGCTCTTGAAACCTATCAGCCGCGACAGGCCGATGCGGTTCTGCGAGATCCAGTGCACCACCTGGCGGGCCATGCCCTGCATGACGGGCGTGGCAAGCCGGGCCGACCAGGTGCGGTATTCCTGCAGCGCCCACAGGCACATCACCCAGGCTCCGGCCCCCTGCCACACCTCCCCCGTATCCGCCAGAATGACGATCTCCTGGTCCGCCCGCAGGTGCTGGATGCCCGGCAGCCGCTGCGCTGCCTCCGGTGAATCATAGGGAATGAACTCCAGCCGCACATATGCCGGCTGGCCACTGAGCCACTGCCTGACCTGCGAGCACAGCCCGCAGCGGGCATCATAAAACAATGTGAGGGTATTCATAAGTCATTGGGTGGGTTGTCTGAAAGTGAAGCGGGCACTCCTGCCTGCTCTTGGCGAGGATGATGCAGCACCAGATGAAGGCTGGCCGTCAGCCCACACACCGAAGCGCCCACCAGGTAGGGCCAGGAGTCGGGCTCGCTTAAAGCCCGCATTGTCTCCTTCCAAAAGGTTCCAGGATGCAGAAGGCGGTCCATCATCGCATAGAACCCCATCGCTGTGAATCCACTGATACCGCCTAACAAAGGAGCAATGCAGCGATGCCGCAGCCTGCTGCGCTGAGGAACCGCCAAGTCCACAGGCAAGAAAACAAAAAGCCAGGCCAGCAGCACCACCGGCACGCTGTAGAGGGAGAACATCACAAACACCTCGGACATGACGGGCAATGGGCGGTCCTCCAAGCGGCAGACGACGGTTGCGGCAGGAATGATGCTGATATTGCACGCCACCCACCCCCAAAACATGGCGATGAATGAGCGGCGGACAATGGCAGCGAGTTTCATGGATGACAGGTGGCGAGGGTTTATTAACTTTTAGTTAGGCACCCACTCTCAGCACCGGCGGCACAGGAGGCGGCATGGTGGCGAGCTGGCCGCGTTTCCGCATCTTGGCGAAGACGACGAGGTTGAAGAAATGCATGCCGCCGAGCACCAGGAGGACGATGCCCATCTTGCCGCTGAGTGCTTCAAACACCCCCTGGGCTCCGATGATGCTTTCCGATGTTTTTAGATAGAGCGAGACGAAGCCAATGTTGATGAGGTAAAAGCCGACCACCAGGAGATGGTTGACGCTGTCCGCCAGTTCGGTGTTCCCCTGGAAGCATTCGACCAGGAAGATGCGGCCGTTTTGATACAGGGTGCGGGCGACCCAGACGGTCATGCTGATGGCAAGCACAAGATAGAGGGCATAGCTGAGGGTGGTTTCATTCATACTGTTAATTGGGTTTAGGTTTGTTTAGTTGTGGGGTGGGATTGTTCACAAAGTGAACATGGAAGTGGCGCGGGCTTTGGTCCGGACAGGTGGGGGATTGCAGATCAAGGCCCGCAGCAAGGACCTCATCCGCTGAAATGCGCCTGCCCTTTGCTGAATTTGGACCGGGTCTGTTTTCATTGGTTTGTCTTTCTATATTGAACTTTCGATAATTTCCGAAACATTACGGCAAAAAAAAGAGATCAGCTCAGCAAACGCATGGCCCACTGCAGGGCGGAGGAATGCTTCATGCCGGAGACGGTATCGGAAACCTTCATGCCGAATTCGACGAACTCCTGAAGCTCTTTCATCTGCTTATGGAAGTCCTTCCCCGGACCCGCAGGCTCGCCCTTGGTCTGCTCGGCACAATTTTTGAGCACGCTCAGGGCGGGGTCCAGTTCACGGCGTTTGCGCTCGCGGGCGATGGTGATGAAGATTTTCCAGACATCCTTCTCCGCCTCGAAGTATTCCCGCCGTTCGCCCTTCTTGACAAGGCCGCGCACGAGACCCCAGCCGACAAGCTCGCGGAGGTTGGTATTGGCATTGCCACGGCTGACCTGAAGCCGCTCCATGATCTCCTCCGTGTGCATGGATTCCGGCGCGGTCATGAGCAGCGCGTGGATCTGCGCCATGGTACGGTTGATGCCCCAGTTGCTGCCCAGGGCGCCCCACTGGGCGATGAACTCCTCTCGCGAGGTTTCCCAGGTGGCAGGTTCATCTTTCATCTTATTTTCAGATAATTCTGAAAGTTCCGGCGTGCAAGTGAAATTTGGAATTCACAGCACTTCCTTTAAAAGCTCCTCCACCAGACGGGGTACTTCCTCCCCGGCGGTGCCCTGGCGCTGGTCGGTGAAATGGCTGCTGATCTCGGTGGCCTCAAGGTTGATTTCAATGAGGCGTTTCGCCCCTTTGCTGGCGGCTTGGCGGGCGAAGCCGGCGGCGGGATAAACGACGCCGGAGGTGCCGATGCAGACGAAGATGTCCACGGTTTCCAGCGCCTGGCTGATTTCCTCGATGTGGTAAGGAACCTCGCCAAACCAGACGATGTCAGGCCGCAGTTTGCCGGCAGTGGCGCATTCGGGGCAGACGGTGGAAATGTCCAGATCCTCCTCCCAGTGCATGACGTTGCGGCAGTTCAGGCAGCGGATTTTTTTGAGCTGGCCGTGCATGTGCAAGAGCTTCTCCGCCCCGGCACGCTCGTTGAGGTCGTCCACATTCTGCGTCACATGCAAAAAAGAACCAGGCCAGGCTTTTTCCAGACGGACGAGGGCATGGTGGGCGGCATTCGGCTCCACGGTTTTCAGTGAGGCCCGGCGCATGTTGTAAAAACGATGCACCATCTCCGGGACGGCCTTGAAGGCTTGCGGTGAGGCCACTTCCTCCACATGATGGCCCTCCCAAAGACCATAAGTACCGCGAAAGGTGGGCACGCCGGACTCGGCGGAGAGCCCGGCACCGGTGAGGACGACGAGATTAGGATGGGTGAGCCCGGCCATGTGCGGTCCGGGTCAGGGCTTGGGCAGGTGATACTGGGTGGTGACCTGGATCTGCTCGGGGTTTTCCGCCAGGGGATTGATGATCACGCTGATGGTGGATTTGCCTTCATCCTTGCTGCCGGTGACGCTCGTGTTGGCGCTGCCGCTGGCCACGCTGGTGACTTCATACCCGGCAGCTTTGAACAGGGTTTCGTAGTGCTCTTTGATCTTGACCATGTCCGCCTGGACAAAGCCGACGGCCATGCCGGTCACGGCATCCGGCTGGTCCATCCGGTAACCGCCATCCTGAAGCACGAGACCGGGATAGAGCGGCACTTCCTCCGGCGGTGCGGAGGCAGCGGCGACGCCGGCGGTGATGGTCCTGCCATCTGGGCCTTTCATGACGACGCCATCTGTCTGGGCCTTGGAGGCATCGAAGCTGTATTCTTCGCCCTTGTCATTTTTTACACTGAGCTTGCCCTGTTGCAGATCCTCATACGAAAGGGTGGTGGTTTCACCGGTGGACTTGGTCTTAAAGGTGATCTCGCGCTTGTTCTCGTCCTTGTTGAGGACTTCGATATCGGGATTGAGTTCCAGCGCCCAGACGGCGGCCTTGGCAGGATCTTTTTCAAACTCCGCCATCTTCTCTTTGAACTGGGGCATGTATTTGGCGACAAGGAATCCGCCTCCGAGAAACAGGAGAACAATGATGCCAAGACAGCCGATGCCAGCGATGGCAAAACCGGAGAGACCTTTTTTCTGTTGAGGGGGCTGAGGAGGATAGGGAGCGCTCATTGGGAGGGAGAGGTTGAAGCAGACTCAGACTCGACCGCCTTCTGCTTAGTTCAAATGTATTCGCCCATGATATAGGACCCTCCACAAAAACAGGGGAAAACGCCATAAAAGTGTGCAGTCCAGCCAATGCTGCTCCGTAAGGCTCCGCTTATGAATCTCTTTCCCAAGTTTCTCCTGACCGGTTTCCTTCTTGCCCATGCCTGCCTCAATGCCCAGACAGGCGATGGCAGGACGGATGACACTGTCGCAGTACAGAAGGCAGTGGACCAGGGAGGGGCCGTGCGGTTTGGCCGGGGGGTATACCGTCTGACCAAGACCGTGGTGATCGACCTGGATAAAACAGGTTTCACCTCGATTTCTGGGGATGGCGTGGCGCGATTTGTCATGGAGGGAGCGGGGCCCGCTTTCAAATTTGTCGGAACGCATGGCGGCTCGGCCGCACCGGGGACGCTGAAGCCAAACGTGTTTGAACGGCAGCGGATGCCGATGGTGGACGGTATCGAGATCGTCGGCGCACATCCGGAGGCGGATGGCATCGAAGCGACGCAGACTCTTCAGCTGACCCTGACCCGGGTGGCGGTGCATGAGGCCCGGCATGGCATCCGGCTGACGGTCCGCAACCGCAACGTCATCATCAGCGACTGCCATTTGTATCACAATTCGGGCTGTGGGGTGCTTTATGACGAGGTGGATCTGCACCAGTCCAACATCGTCGGCTGCCACATCAGCTACAACGCGGGCGGAGGGGTGGTCACGCGCGGCGGGGGCGTGCGCAACCTGCACATCGGCACCTGCGACATCGAAAGCAACATGACCCCGGACTCGCCACCGACGGCGAACGTCTTGATAGACTGCACAGGCGGTTCCACGGCGGAGGTGACCATCGTCGGCTGCACCATCCAGCACAACAATTCCCCCGGCTCAGCGAATGTACGATTTCTGGGCCAAGGCAAAGTCCGCGTGGCGGACGAAAATCCGCATTGGGGCCACCTGACGATCGCTGATAATGTGTTTAGCGACGTGGCGGTGAACGTTGACCTTCAAAATGTGCGGGGCGCAGTGATCATCGGAAACACTTTTGGCGTGGGCTGGGAGCATGATCTGGTGATGCAGGGGTGCGAACAAATCGCGGTGGGCAGCAACACCTTTGACCGCAATCCGCCTTACTATCGCGGCAGGAATGCGGCAGCCAAAGGAGGCCTTCTTTTCCGTGACTGCCGCGATGTCACCCTCACCGGAATCCATGTTAACGAAGTGCGCAACCAGCCTGCGGCGGTGGTCATTGAGAATGGAGACGGCTTCAACCTGTCCGGCTGCACCCTTCTGAACAGTGACGGTCCGGGGCTGCTGATGAAAAATGTCAGCAACAGCCTCATCACGGGATGCCGGATCGCCGACCGCCGTCAGGAGCGGATGTCTGCCCCCTCCATCCGCATGGAGGGGGGCAGTGACAACACGCTGGCCAATAACAAGCTGATGCATGACATGGAGACGGAGCCGTGAGGAAGGCGGCTGGGAGGGGACTTGGCAAGTCCCTCTCCTTGCATGGAACGCCGCCCCGCCCACGATGGGTCATGCCTGCTGGAGACCTGGGGTGCCGGATTCGACGATGAAGGAGGCGCGGGTGTGGAGGGGGGCGCCGGGGCGGGAGACGTATTCGATGCCTTTGTAGTCGGTCTTCCACTGCTGAGGGGTGACCTCGCAGGAAAAGTAGCCGCGCTCGGTGCCGTGGAATTTCACGAAGGGGTTTTCCGCATAGGTGGCATCCAGGGTCTTGGGCTTGAGGATGCCATCGCCACTGGAACTGATGGAGGTGCCGACGAATTCGGTGGCGACGACCTTTGACTCCAGATCGTCGAAATCGGCAATGAGGTCGTTGGCCCAGTGGCTGTGAATGTCGCCGGTGAGGACGACGGGGTTGGAGATGCGCTGGTCGTGGAGGTACTTGAGGACGCGGCGGCGCTCCATTTCGCATCCGGGCCACTGGTCCATGCTGTGGGTGATTTCTTCGCCGGCTTTGCGGTCCACGCGGGCCATCATGACCTGCTGAGCCAGGACATTCCAGGTGGAGGATGATTTGGCAAGTCCCTCGAAGAGCCAGTCCCGCTGAAGAGAGCCGAGGAGGCTGCGGTCCGGATGGAGAGATTCGGCACAAGGGGGCTGGGTGCGGTCTCCGCAGGGCTGGTCACTGCGGTACTGGCGGGTGTCCAGGACATGGAAATCGGTGAGCCTGCCATAACCTACTTTGCGATAAAGCAGCATGTCGGGGCCCTTGGGCATGGCGCTGCGGCGCAGGGGCATGTGCTCGTAGTAGGCCTGGTAGGCCGCAGCGCGACGGAGGAGGAAATCTTCCTTGCTGACGCCGGGTTCTTCGGAGATGTCGGAGGCGCAATTGTTGTCAAACTCATGATCATCCCAGGTCACCAGCCAGGGGGCGATGGCGTGCATGGCCTGCAGGGCGGGATCGGTTTTATACTGGGCGTGGCGGTTCCGGTAATGGTCCAGGGTGGTGATTTCCGGCCCGGTATGAAAACGCACGCGGTTCTCGATGCCAGCGTATTCATAGATGTAATCACCCAGATGGATGACCAGGTCGAGGTCTTCCCTGGCCATGTGATCATAGGCGGTGAAGAGACCGGTCTCATAGTGCTGGCAGGAGGCGACGGCGAAGCGGAGGCGATCAGGAAGTGTGTCAGCGGAAGGGAAGGTGCGGGTGCGGGCTTTGGGGCTGACTTCACCACCGGCTTTAAACTGGTACCAATACCAGCGGTTAGGCCGTAGGCCGGCCACCTCCACATGCACGGAGTGGCCCCATTCCGGCGTGGCGATGGCAGTGCCCTGGCGGACGACCTGGGTCATGCCTTCATCCTCAGCCACCTGCCAGGAGACCTCCACGGGGACGGGGTCCATGCCGCCGCCTTCCAAAGGTTTAGGTGCCAGGCGCGTCCAAAGGACCATGCCATCCGGGGCGGGATCACCCGAGGCCACGCCGAGGGTAAAAGGATAACTGGAAAACTTGGGGCTGCTTTTGACCGCACCGAAGGCGCGTTCACAGCCAAGTGCGGCGAGGGCCAGGGAAGCGGACCCGGCGATGAAGGAACGGCGCTTAAAAACTCGTGCAGGAACCAGAGGGAAAACAGGGGATGTCATGGGGCAAAGGAGAATGAGGTGATTACGGAGATTGAAGCCTGAATTCCTGCGAATAAGCAAAAACCTTTTGGCACTCTCATTTTTAAAAAATCTTAATTTTATAAAAAAATAAGAAAGAGCACTTGGATCAAGCGAGGTAGCAAACGGATAATTTTCGTCCTAATCCCTGTGATTGGACTAGCCGAAGGGCTAAGTGCAAGCATAGGGATAAAATATATCCTTGTAGTTGAATAAGAAAGCGACCGTTTTTTCTTTGCATTTATGATATTGATATGGAAATTATAGTTCGGATTCAAAAAATCCGACTCACATATGAAAATCGACACCCACACCCTCAAAACACGTCGTCTCGCCCACCGGTCAGGGATGACACTCATTGAAATCAGCCTCGTCATCGCCCTCATCCTGGGGTTGATCGCCGTGGTCTTCATCGGCATTGGCAGCTACCGCGCAGGTTCTGACAAGGCCCGGTGCCAGATGCAGCTTGCCTCGGTGCAGAAAGCCGTGCGCTCCAGTGCCAACATGCAGAATCTGGAAATCGCGGATCCCCTGCTCGCCGCCAGTGTTTTTGGCCCAGGTCTGCTTTTGGAAGCAGCCCCCGAGTGCCCGAATCCTACAGGTGCATACACATGGGAAACTGAAGTGCCGCCAATCGGCACTCCCTATGGCAACTGCAGCTTTGTGGGTGCGGACACAACAGGTCCGACAACGACCCACGTGCTGACCACTACGCAGACTGAAGGCTGGTAACAGCCAGCCGGGCTGAAGGCGTTACGCAACTGACTTCTCGCATCCGGTCCCAATTTCTTTCCAGGCCATGCTCAACATTACGGATCCCTGTGAACTTAAAGCGGCTGACATTTACCGTCAGGCGCGCACAGTGGCATCCAAGACGAGCCGGAGCACGGACAGTCATTGGTACCGGGTGCCGGAGGAGCTGCCGTGGCAGTGGCATCTGTGGTTCGACGGGGGGCGGGAGGTCTGCTCCGCCACTTTTTCAAAACAATCTAACGTGTGGCAGCCTGGACCGACGCTGCCGCTGGCCAACCTGACAACCGGAGAAGGAGTCAGTGAGATTTTGGGAGAGCTAATGTCCTCCCGCTATTTTCAGGACAAACCGAAGGCGCTGGGGGTGATCCTGCATGTGGCCGATGAATTTGCCCTGTCAGAGATCGCCCAGGCGGGCGAGGCGCTGGGGGAGGCGGGGGAAGATTTCCAGATCCTGCGCTACAATCTGGTGGATGATCCGAAGGAAGTCCTGGCTGACAGGGATGTTTCCACCGATGCGAATTCCTGGCGGCTGCTGCCGTTTTGGGGGGCGCCTACAGGACAGCAGAAATGTGCGGCGGTGATGCTTTCCCGCTCACGGGAGGCTTTTTTACAGACGCTGCTGACCTGCGCGGAAAATCTGCGAATGCCGGTACGTACGGCGGTGACCTGCGCCGCAGTCGAGTGCCTGGCGGCGCTGCCACTGCTGCGGCCGGAGATGCAAGAAGGCTGTCTGCTCGCGTTTGGCTTCTATAAATTTACCGCCGTCTTTGCCATCAGTGGAACAGGGGAGCTGCAAGCAGTCCGCAGCCTGTCCCACCGAAGCGGGCAGCAGGTACCGACGGGGTTTGGAGATATTTTGTGGAACATGGCTCTGGGGGCGGAACTGGAAACGCCGAAGGTGGTGTATGTCTCCTCACAGCCGCAGGCGCTGCAGACGGCTGCATCAGATCTGGAGATTTATTCCCTGAGCCGCCAGATGATCCATTTTGAGGGCGTGAATCTGACCGAGCATCCGGCGCTGGCAGTCATCCCGGGGCACAGGCCGGAATTTTTAATTTATGACAGCACGGCTGTAGAGCAGGTGCGCAGCGGTAAAACGCCGCTGGCAAAGGCGGGGACGTTTAAGGCGCTGTGGGAAAGCTGGGCGCGGCAGAGCTTCATGGATACGGCGCGTCTGGACAACCTGTATCCGTCCCAGCAGGACCTGCGGCTGCTGCGGTTTTCCTCCTGGCTGGTATATCTGCTCGTTTTCTGCCTGGTCGGCACTGGTGGCTACGGAACTTACTCGCTGTTTGCAGCGATGAACCATCCATCCTGGTCGCTGACGCCAACGGAGATGCTGCAGACAAAGTCGAAACACGAGCAATTGCTGCAGGAAAAGAAGCAGATAGACGTGACTGAACAACTGCTGCAGCCGCGGTCCCGCGGGTGGGTGACGCTGGAGTTTCTGCTGCAGCTTTTCCCGGAAGATTCCGGGGTGCGGCTGGACAGCTTTTACTACACGGCTGATGCGACGCGCTACAACGGCAAAAAGACCAAGGAGGGACCGAAGGGGTCCGTGGGAATGGTGCGCACCTGGACGCTGAAGGGGCTGGTGAAACCGAAGGCCATGGAGTTGCTGAGCACCCTGAACACCCAGCGCGGCCTCAGCGCCCTCTTTGACCGGGTGGCCACGGCCACGGGCGATGAGAGCTACCGGCCCGATCCGTCACGGCAACTGACGGTGACACTGACCCAGGGAAGGAACTCCAGCTTCGATTCCCAGGCAGGCCCCGGGGACTTGGCGCGTGATCCGACGCTGGCCTTTCCCTTTAACTTCACCGCCGCGCTGACGCAGACGCTCACCGAGAAGGATGCCCTGGCGCTGCCTTTGGAAAATCCGTTCTGAATTCCGATCATGAGTGCTTACACCCAGCCCATCATCCGCTTTGGCCTCATCACGCCTGTTGCTTTTAACCTGCTGCTTCTGGCGGGGGCGGGGGCGGCGGTCAGCAAGCTGAGCAGCATCCGTGAGGTGAAGGAAGCGCAGTACAAAGAGCAGACGATGCGGCTGACGGCGATGAAAAATCTGGAGACGAGCATCGCTCCAAAAAGAGCCGCCTTTGAGGACCAGAAAAAGCTTTTGAAAAGCGATCCCGGCCAGCTTTTCACACGCATTCTGGACGGCATGCTGCCGAAGTACAAGGAGATCGAACTGGAGCGCAGCAGCCTGATCTTCCCACTGGACCAGGGACGGCTGACTAAGGATGCCCGGGCGGAATCAGCGCGGGTGAAGAGCAGCTTTCAAGGTGGCATGGGGCCCATGCAGGAGGCGCTGCTGCAGGTGGAATCCCTGATGCCACAGTCCATGCTGGAGGAAATGAAAGTCACCCGCAAGGCGGACCAGATGCTGAAGCAGCGGGAATATCTGGTGATGGAGATGACCCACACGTGCTGGAAAACCACCAAGGAGAAACCATGAAATACTTTCTCATTTTGCTGGCGGCGGCCATCCCGGCAGGCGTGACGGTGAGCCATGCGCAAACAGCCCAGAGCAGAGCCAAGGCACCCCCGCCAAAACGCGCAGCACTGTTCATTGGCCAAGGTGCGGGCCAGACCTCTTGGCTGCCGCAGACAAAGATGATGCCAACAGGGGACGACATCGAAAAACTGGCCGGCAAGCTGAGTTCCCGGCTGCGGAACATTGATGCCTTTGGCCTGTCCACTTTTCCCAGGGAAGATGATTCCCCCATCATTGAAGACAGCATCTACCGTGAGACGCCCAAAATCACCCTGAACCAGGCGCTGCAGACGCTGAAGATCAACGGGGTGAACCTGCACCGGAAGGAATTTCTGATCGGCGGCCGGCAGGCTGGCGAGGGGGATGTGGTGGAGCTGTCCTTCAAAGGGGAAATCTTCCAGGCGCAGGTGACCGAGGTGGCCGCCACCGAACTGCTGTTCCGGGATCTGCAACGGGACGAAACGGGGGTGCTGAAGCATAACCTCGTACCGCAACTGGCCATGGAGCCGCTGCAAAAGACCCTGACCCAATTTGAGAGCCGGATGACCCCCATGGAACCTGCACCTCCCGCCAAGCCATGAGCAAAAAAAATGCCTGTCCTTTCCTCTACCTTTGCCTGCTGTGCCTGAGCCCGGGGCTGGCTGCCCGTGCCCAGGAGGAACCGACCCCGCAGCCCCTGGAGCAACTGCCTGCGGGTGCGGTGGATGTGAGCGCCCGGCTGGGCGGCCTGTCCAGCCTGCCCACCCAACCGGAGGACGGCTACTGGATTGAAGGTGCGCCGATCAATGAGGTGTTCCAATACCTGGCCCGCAGCGCGGGGCTCCAGTTCTTTCACAACAACGAGCTCAACACGCCGCAGTATAACATCACGGGCCACCTGAAGCTGGATGATCCGCGCCAGCAGATGGAGGACCTGGCCATTGCGTATGGACTGACCGTTTACCAGCAGCGCTCCAGCATCAGCCTGATGACGGAAATCCAACTGGCGCGGCTGCCGGTGGAGGTGATGAGCTACCAGCTCAAATACCTGCGCGGCGCCCCGCTAAACCGGAGCAGCAACGGCCAGGCAGGCGAAGGAAGCGGCGCTGAAGGTGGTGAGGGCGGGGGCGGAAATGCCGCCAATGCGTCCGATTTTGAAAAGCTGAAATCCATCATCCGCCCCATGCTGACCCCCATCGTGGGCCAGATCGAATTTGAAGAAAAGACGAATACTCTGCTGGTGAGCGACAACAGCCTGAAGCTGGAACGGGTGCGCAAGCTGCTGCTGGAGATCGACAAGGCGAAGCAGCAGATCATGGTGAACGTGCGGGTGCTGCGCATCCGCCGCAACCAGAACCGGAATGTGGGCGTGGACTGGAGCAGTGCGCTCGGAGAGACCGGTACCACCATCACCGCGCGGCAGAGCCTGAATGCCCTGTTTAACCTCCCGGATGTGAGCACGGTGACGCGCACCGGCAACCCGATGAACCCGGTATCAGTGCTGAACCAGATCAACACCCAGGGAGCGGGGGTGGTGTTCGACAATTTCCAGGTGCAGGCGATCCTGCGGGCGCTGGAAGCTGCGGACCTGGTCACGCAGGAGGCCTGCCCGACCATCATCACGGAGGACAACGAGCAGGGGCTGATTTCGATCGTGGACCGGTTCCCCATCATCACTTCCGACATCAGCAACACGACGGCGGGAACGAACATTACGGACAAGGTGCGTTACAAGATTGATACAGAGGATCCCAGCGCCACGGATGAGCCGGAAAAGAACCGCGAAATCGGGGTGACTCTTTCCGTGACACCGACGCTGCTGCCGGACGGGACGGTGAGGATGAAGCTGCGGCCGCGGGTGGCAAAGATCGTGGAACTGATCCCCGGCCGGTCCAGCAATGTGTTCCCTCGGGTTAGCGAATCCACGGTGGAGGCCATCAGCCGCATTCCTGCCGGACAGTCGCTTTTCCTCGGTGGATTTTATGATTACAGCGACAGTGAGGGGAACAACAAAGTGCCAGTGCTGGGGACGATCCCGCTGGTGGGACGGCTGTTCAGCTCGGACATGAAAAAGCTGGAGCAACTGAGCCTGGTGTTCATCATCACGCCAACTGTCTATGATGCCTCCAGCACGGCGGCCCTGGAAGACATCAACTGGAAGCAGAGAGACTACTCCGGCCTGCAGCCGGAAGACCTGGGAGATGCGGGACTGCTGCTGCCAAAGGCGGGCTGGCCCAATGCGACGACGAACAGCAAGAGCCCGGAACCGGAGAGTCCGCCCAAGCAGTCCTGGGTGCGGCGCCTGTTCAGCAAAAAGGAAGGCTAGCGGCGGCACACCAGCCATTGCCGCTGCTGCGCCCCCGCCAACCTTTTCAGACTGCCTCTCTTCCCCCCTTCATGAACGAACCGCTTCAAGGCCTCGCCTTTCCAGCCAAGACTGACCGGAGCAGTCTGGTGCCGGTTTTGGAGAGGATCGCGAATACGAGCCTGAACCACCTGCGCGAGGGGGGCTATATTTCCGCTGAGGAGGCGGCACCACTTTTGCCGGCCTACCGCAGCGCGCTGACCGGCTCCACCCCGCCGCCGGATTTCCTGATCTTCGTAGCGGAAACCCAGGCCAAGAAGCACACGCTGACTGTGGACGGAGAGGTTTCCCGGATGCAGAAGCTGCTGAGATCCTGCCTGAATGACCGGGTGAGCTACTGGAGCTTCGGCCCGCTGCCCGGGCGTGCCACCGGGCTGTATGAACACTGCCCGGGACTGCGCGGCATCTGTGCGACCCTGGGCTGCCCCGCGACGCTGGCGGGGGAGACGAGCATCGTCCACATCGCCTGCATCAACCCGGTGGCGGCGCTGGTGACATCCTTCTGGATCCGCCAGGAACTGAACCGTGAAACCGACACGGAAGCACCTTTTGTCTTTCCCTTCCTTCTGGACCTGACCATCTGGCAGGGGCTGATGCAACGCCACTTTGCCTCATGAACCTGAACCTGGGCATTGAATTTAATGACACGATCCAGCGGCTGATCATCGGCCAGTTGCGGGCGTCCACGGCCGGGAATGATGCCCTGTCAGATGAGGCGCTGGTGCGGAAGTGCTCCAAGACGCGTATCCTGGGGGCGGTGGGCAACGCGGCGGGGCTGCCTGCCTTTCCGCAGGTGCGTGATCTGGCGGATGCGGAGTTTGTGAGCTACTGCGACCCGGTGGTGATGGCGCGCGGGATGTTTGTGCCGCTGCGGAGAAGCAGCACGCAGGTGCTGCTGGCAGTGGCAAACCCGTGGGACTACCGGGCGGATGATTATTGCGCGAGCCGCTTCCCGGAAGATGAACTGCTGAAGGTGGTGACGCTGGCCTCCGAAGTCTCCGCCGTGATTGAGGGATCCTCCAATTCCTCCGGGCCCAGCCGCGCGGAGCTGGAGGCGGTGGAGGTGGAGGAATTTTCCAATGAGAGCCCGGACTTCGACGTGACGCGGCAGTATGATGAGCCCATCGCGCAACTGGTGGCCAGCATGGTGAGCGATGCCATCAAGCAGCACGCTTCCGACATCCACATCAAGACAGAGAAGACGACGTTCCAATACTGCTTCCGTGTGGACGGGGACCTGGGTGTGCGGGTGGAGATGCCGGTGAAACTCCGGGACCGGGTGGATGCGTTTTTGCTAAACCTGATGCGCCTGGCACCGGAGGAGCGCAGCAAGCGCCCGGGCATCTCCGGCCGTTTCACTGCCAGCTACTATGGCCGCGCGGTGGGGGTGCGATATGAGCGGCACCGCACTTATCGCGGCTATCATGTGACGATGCGGCTGCTGGACAAGACGCACCTGGAGGCGCGGCTGGGCATGGGCACGCTGGCCTTTGATGAAGAGACTCTCTTTGAGCTGGACAAGGCCATGGCGGTGCCGTCCGGCATCATTGTGATGTCCGGTCCGACGGGCTCCGGCAAGTCCACCACGCTGAATGCGATGCTGCGGGAGCTGAACCACCCGGAGGACAATATCCTGACACTGGAAAACCCGGTGGAGGATGAGATCCCCGGGGTGACCCACTGCGACCTCCGCGACAGCAGCGAATTTAAGCCGATGATCGCCAGCTTCATGCGGTCTGACCCGGACGTGATCCTGATGGGGGAGGTGCGGGACCGTGAATCCGCCGAGCTGGCGATTGAGGCCGCCATCACCGGCCACAAGGTGCTGACAACGATCCACACCCCGCGTGCCTCGCAGATCATCGAGCGCTTTCAGCAGCTCGGCATGGAGCGCTGGAAGATCGCCCAGACACTGAAGGCGGCCTGCGCCCAGCGGCTGGTGAAGCTCCTGTGCACGGCGTGCCGGGTGCAGCAGGTGGGCATCCCGGAAAGGGAGATCCGGCTGTTCCACCTGGATGCCTCCTGGGCGGAAAAGCCGGTGTTTGTGCATAACCAGGAGGGCTGCCCCGACTGCAAAGGACGCGGCTATTCAGGCCGCACGGCCATCCTGGAGATCCTGCCCATCAGCCCCCGGCTTGGGGACAAGCTGGCCAAAGGAGAGATCACCCCATTTGAACTGGAACAGGAAGTGCGCCGGGAATCCGGCCTGCCTTCGCTGCGCGACAACGGACTGAAACTGATGGCCGAGGGAAAAACCGACCTCGATGCGCTGAAAAAAGTGCTGGACATGACCTACGAATCCTAAAGCCATGAATGCCTTTCAAGTCACCCTCCGAAACATCAAACGGCCGGAACAGTCGAAAGTACTGGAATTTGAGGCGCCCAACCGTGAGCAGGCGGCGCTGCTGGCGGCCAAACCGGGTTTTCGCGTGGCCCTGGTGAAGCCGCTTTCTGGAGCGCTGAAGAGTGAGAAATCCAACAAGCCCATTTCAAGGAAGGAACTGATCAAGCTCTTCCGCGGGCTTTCCTCCATGCTGAAGGCTAACATCAGCACTGCTGATGCATTGCTGTACTATTCCCAGGGGCTGCCGGATCCGGCTCTTCAATCCTCCCTGATGAACATCCGCAACCGGCTGGAGGCGGGGCTGCCGGTGCACATCGCCTTTGCCAAGGAGCAGAAGTTTGACACGACCATCATCACCATCGTGGAAGCGGGGGCGGACGCCGGCCAGCTTGGCGAGGCGTTCAGCGCGCTGGCACGGCGGATCAAAATTGAACTGATGTTTGCCAGCAAGCTGCGGAGCGCGCTGATGGTGCCCTCGTTTGTCATTTTGTTCCAGATCGGCCTGTTTATTTATTCGCAGGTCTTTGTGGTATCGCAGGTGGAGGAGACGCTGAAAGGGGTGCAGCAGGAGCCGGACCCGATCTCGGTGGCCATCTTCGGCATCAGCCATGTGGTGCAGAAAGTGTGGCCCTTTTTTGTCATCGCCCTGGGAACTTTTATCGGGGCGCTGTTCCGCTCGGCGGACTTCCGGCAGAAGCTGCTGGTTTTGGGGATGAAACACTGGAAGCTGCTGAAAAAGCTGGTGATGGGGCTGCGCCAGAGCGCCTACATCGGCACGCTGCAGATGTTGTATGCCAATGGCATCAACCTGGCGCGGGCCTCTGCGCTAAGTGCGCGGGTGGTGCTGGGCACTCCCATGTATGCGGAGTTCATCAAGGCCTCCCAGATCTATGAATCCTCCGGGGTGCCATTTGCAGAGGCGCTGAAGCGCCATGCCACGCTGGACCCGCAGGTGGTGCACATGATCGGCATCGGGGAGCGCTCCGCCTCCCTGCCCCAGCAGCTGGAAATGCTGCGTGACATTTATGAGGAGGATACAGCCGCCGTCATGGCGGACTTCACCCAGGTCATCAATTTCATCACCCTGGCGATGGCGGTGGTGCTCATCGGCTTTGTCTTCACCGGCTCCATGCTGCCCATCTTTCTGATGGGGCCGCGCATGATGCAGTCCGGCAACATGTAATCCGTCCCTTTAACTTTATGAAAAGACACACACTGCTTGCCACCCTGCTGCTGCCCGGCCCGCTCCTGCTGGCGGAGGAACCGCCTGCCGCCCCCCGGCTGGTGCCGCGCCCCATCCCCGGCATGCCTGCGATCCCCGCCATCCAGCCACCGGCTCTCAAGGCGGCTCCCGTCATCCCTGGCGGGCAGGCTGACGGTGATAAAGCCGTCCTCCCCAAGGACGACCAGGCCCGCGTCATCTACATCCACCGCCGTGCAACCCTGCCAACGGAGCTGACCCAAAACCTGCCGGTGGCCAAAAAAACGAAAACCTCCGCGCCCCAGATCCAGGTGATCCAGCCTGCGGTAAAGATCATCCCGAAAAGCCAGGCCCAGGCGCTGGTCTCTGCCAAAAAATGAACTTATGAAAACTCCCCCCTCCCATCGTCTGAGATCCGGCTTCAGCCTCATCGAGATCAGTCTCGTCATCGGTCTGCTGCTGGGACTGGCCGCCTTTGCCACCATGAACGTCACCGCCGTGCGGGACTGGCAGCGGGGCAAGGATGCCGCCGTGTCGATACAGGCAGTCTTTTCCGCCCAGCGCGCCTACATGTCAGACCATCCGACCGCAGACATCGCCGATGTCAGTGCTGCCGAGCTGCAGGCTTACCTGCCAGAAGGGTGGAGCAGCATTCCCACCGCCATCAGCCTGACCGGGGAAACGCTGAACCTGAACCACACCGTCATGCCACCGCAATGGCGGCTCGGTTCGACAGCGTATGATCCCTCCGGCAGCGGAAATGATGGACTTTGGGACGCCGGTCACTGAGAGTACTTTGAAATTATCGTATGGCTCCTACTGCACTTCTGCACATTCCTGAAGGCACGCGCTTTGGCTACCGTGCCGGGCCGCCCTGGAAACGCCAGGCCAGGTGTCTGGTGGAGGCTGCGCAGGGTGTCCACGCCGGCCCTGGGCTGCATCTCCTGGTGGCACCCAACGGCTCCGGTAAAACCACCCTTCTGCGCACCCTGGCCGGACTGTCCAGCCCGCTGGCAGGCCGGGTGACCACGGAAGCCCAGGTCCACTATTATGCGGATGAACTGCGCGCGGACCCGGAGATGAAACCGCGCACTTTTTTTCGTGCCTGGTTCAAAGGCCCGTCCCTGGCGGCGGCGGAGGAGCTGGCGGCCACCCTGCGGCTGGATTTGAAGTGTCCCATCGGCAAGCTTTCCCGTGGCAACCGCCAGAAGGTGCTGCTGATCCTGGCGGAAGTGAAGGCCGCACAAAGCCCCAAGAGTGTGCTGCTGATGGATGAACCCCTGACCGGCCTGGATGCGGAAACGCGCGAGCAGGTGACCGCCTTGTGGGCCACGACCCACACGGCCGCCATGCGGCTGGTCATCATGCATGAACTGGAATGTGTGCGCCAGGCGGACTCGCTGCTGACGATAGCCCGCGGCCAGCTCCGCCATGCCACCGGCCGGGTGGGGGATTCCTGGATGACCACCTACCAAACTTTGCAACAATGAGCTCTCTTCGCCGCTGGCCTTTGTTCCGTCTCAGTCTGTCCGCGCTGGCCGGGCGCGGGAGCTGCTGGCTGCTGCTGCCCGGGGCGCTGGCCTTTGCCTGGGTGGCCCCGCTGCTGACGCCCTGGGAGGAAAATCCGCAGATCCTGCAACCGGCGCGGGCGCAGGCCGCGTGGATCTATGCCTGGCTGATGCTTTTCACCTGGCTGCCTTTTCAGGCGTCCGCCCTGGGGCACCGTATGCGCAAGGAAGGGATGCTGGAGCATCTGCACGCTGCTGGTACGGGCAAGGCAAACCAGTGCCTGCAACTGACGGCCGCCATTCTGGTCTGGATGGCCGCCATTGTCATCGCCGCCGCCGCCATCTGCCTGACTTTGACGATGCCGGCCCACCCGGAGGAGGCTCAAATGTGGACGGAGACCGTGCTGCAATACAGCCTGCTTTACAGTCTCTGCGCCGCGCCCCTTCTGCTGCTGGCGACAGCCCTGGGCACACGCACGGCGGAAGTCATCGCCTTTCTTCTGCCGGTGGGACTGCTTTTCACGGGCCTGTTCGGCGCAGCCTGGCTGGCACCGGTTCTGGGCGGTTCCGAGGCGGGTGCGCTGAAATCGCTCTGGCTGGCCCTGCCACACTACCACCTGGCGGATCTGACCCCCCGGCTGGTTTTTAAAATGGGGCCGCTGCCCGCTGAGGCTTTTACCGGCAGTACACTCACCCTGACCCTGCAGGCGGCCGCCATCTCCCTCTTTGGACTATGCCTCTTCCGTACACGCTCCTGAGCCTGACCGCTGCCGCCGGCCTGTGGTGGGCCGGTCATGCACTGTCCTGTGCCAGGCCTGCCCTTCAGGCCTCAGCGGCACCGCCAGTGTTTGCACTGCCGGGCAGCGCCTATGGCAGCCTGATGGCAAGGCTGATCCGCGATTCACTTTTCAGCTACTGGCATGGCGGAGAGAGCGCCACCACCCTTCCTGAGCCAGCCGCTAAAAAACAAGCCGCTCCCCCGCCCCCGCCGCCCGGACGGTTTGCCCGCAAAGGCGCGCCGCCCCCGCCTCCTCCTCCGGCTGAGACTGAGGCACCCGAGGGCCTCTCGTGGGCAGACCGTCAGGTGGACCGGCTGGCCAGGCTGGAAAAGGCACGCACCAGGCGCAACAACCCGCTGCCCATGTCCGCCGCCCACCAGCGTTATGTGAATGCAGCCGGCGATGTTCGCCTGCGCCTGGCCTACCAGCTGGACCCTGGAGATGCCATCCTGTATGAGATCCTGCATTTTCACCTCTCCACCCGCGGGCCGGAAGCGGGGGACGCCAAGCCTTTCCTGGATGCCCTGGCCAATAAGGCCATGGCCTATGGACAGCGTCCGGAGGCCAGCCTGTCCGACACCCTCACCGGAGCCGGGGCCGCCATCAACCTGCTGAACCAGGAACTCCTCACAGAAACCCGGAAGCGGAATGTGGCGGGCATTCAAAAACAATGGGCTAATTTGGAAGCCTGCCTTGGCCGTTACCACTTGATCCGGCATAAAGCTGAGACTGAAGGCTGGTGGGAGCGCATCCCGCCCCTGCGGCGGCAGGAGCTGGAAGAACATGCACGGCTGCTGATCCGCATCCGGGGCATGGTGAAACAAACGCTGGAGAAGCCGGCCGCCGCCCAATAACCCTGGGGCAAACAGCCCCACGCCTCAGCCCAGCAGGTTGGCATTGAACACGTCCTCGGAAACGAGGCCCGCGCGGTAGTGGTTCATCAGGCACTGGTCCCAGCGCAGGTTGCCTTTATACCGCAGGGAATCCGCCAGGGAGGTAGCGCTGCCATCATAGGCGCGCATACCTGCGGCGACGGCATCGCTGGTGTTTTGCAGATATTCGGTGACCAGCAGGCGGCCGTTGAACCCGGTGAGCAGGCCTTGGGAAAGTACGAAGGTCAGGGTCTCGCTCAGCCGGTGCAGGATGCCGGGCTGCTGCTCCTTGGGGAAGAACTCAAGGATACGGTCAATCGTTTTCACGGCTCCGCGAGTGTGGAGGGTGGACAGCACGAAATGCCCGGTCTGGGCGGCCTCGATGCAGGTCTCCATCGTCTCACGATCACGGATTTCACCGATGAGGATGATGTTGGGCGTCTTGCGCAGCACTTCCTTGAGGCCGCTCTGATAAGAGATGGTATGCCGTCCCACCTCCTGCTGGGTGACCAGGGACGGGGCGGGCATTCGCATCCCCGGCTGGTTCGGGTCCTCCATGGTGGTGTCGTAGCGGTATTCGATCGGGTCTTCGATGGTGACGATGTGCTTTTGGAAATTCCGCCGCACCCAGTCCAGAATGGCTGCCAGGGTGGTGGACTTGCCCGAGCCGGTGGGTCCGGTGATGAGTCCCAGGCCAAAACGCCGCTGCATGAGCTCCCGCAGACTGTCCGAAATCATGGGATCAATGCCCAGCGTCTCAAGCTGGGAAATTTTGGCCCGCAACCAGCGGCAGGTGACGCCCATGCCGTGCTCGCTCAAATGCACCTGCACACGCATCCGCACCGGGGAGCCCAGGGCGCCCTCTTCACAACTGAAGTCAATGACCCGCCGGGAGCGCACCTTTTCCCACATCTGCTCCGCTGACCCGGCTGCACTGGTGTCCGACCAGATTTCCACGGACTGGCGGGTGTACAATCCTTCCGCCAGGCGGGCGACGGCATCCGCATCCTGAATGCCAAAGGCTTCAGCGACCTCCAGCCCCCGGTTGGTATGCAGGTAGATCAGGCCCCCGGTGCGTACCTGCACATCGGAGATTTCACGACCCGGAAAAGCCGCAGCCAGACGGCCGAGGATGTCATTGTTGGCGATGGTGGAACTCATGGCGATTGGAAGCACTATCCTCAGTCCTGGGGGATCTCCTCGATCACAACCAGCCAGTTCATGGGATGAATCGGCGGCAGCTCCGCAGGGCTGCGCAAGGGGGCAAGCTCGGCTGAAATGCTGTCCGCATGTACCAGGTCATCGCTGCCGGATTTGATGTCCAGCGGCTGCCAGGGAGTACCTGTACCGCCGGTGGAAAGACTGCCAATCTGCCCCCGATGGTCAATGGGCCGGAGGTAGCCCGTCGTTCCCACCCGCAATTCGGCAGAATAGATGGAGAGGGGCGGATAAAATTCCGTGCCCGCCTCCAGCCCTGAACCCGCAGGAACGCCGGCGGCCGGAATGGCATTGAGGTCATCCCCGACATAGACGCGCAGCGGCCCGACGATGGAAAGACCCGTCGTGTAGTCTGCCAGGTTTTTTCCGCGCCGGATGATGACGCACATGTCTGCCTCCGCTGGCGGATCACTGGGGACGAGCACGTTCAGGGGGTCAACGGTGGCATCCACCCCGAAGTGAATACTGTTGTTGGTGGCCACCGTGGCACCGCCCTGGGCCTGAAGCCAGGCATTGAGCAGCGTAGGATAGAAGGTCAGGCAGGAGCGGCTGTTATTGGTCAGCTCCGTCTGAAAAGGCATCTCACTCCCACCGGGTTCAAAGATGGTAGGCCAGTTGGATTCCCGTTGCAGGGTGATCTCGGTCACCGTCCCGGCAGGGTTTTGGAAACGTACCCGGAGGGCCGTGGGCGTCTGGTCTTCCAAACTGACGACCTGGGTGGCCTCCACGGTGATGGCACAACGCGCACCACCAGCGGTGTAACTCTCCCATTGGTTCAAGGCCACCCCTGCGGGTGCCCGCTGGAGATAGGCGGCCCCGGTCGGCAACGGCAGGAAGGCCAGGCGCCCGGAATTGGCTGAAAGCGCCACCGGCAGGGCGTCCGTCCCCTGCGCCGCCTGCAGCCGCTCGCGCTCCCCCATGGCATCAAAATCCGTCCCGACAGAGACGCCGCCGATGTCCATCTGCTCCGTAAGCTCGATGCCGCTGCGCCCGGCGAGGCGGTCCGCACCATAGGCTGCCTCCACGCGCATCTGGTCGGCATAGACGGATCCCTGGATGCTCACCGTGTCCGCATTCCAGGCAGTGCCGTCCTCATGCTGGCCGATGCTGGCAAAGGTCGCCCCTTCGATGGGCAGCTGGGACGGAATTTCATACAAGGACAGCACGTAGTGCCGGGCGACGCTGCTGCCACGGTTGCCGTAGTTGACGGTAAAGGCCCACCAGTTGCGCTTGGCCACGAATGGCTCGCCAGGGGCCGCATAGCCAAAGCGGATGTTGGGATAAGGAATCAGGTTAAATACCGGATGGGCGCCCACATCTGCCAGCAGGCCGGGGACCTGCACCGTATAACGCTTCAAAGGTGTGATCAAAGGGCGGACCGCATCTGCACTTTGGAGGGCGGCGCTCATGTCCAGCAGCGGGGGGACCTTGCCCGCAAAAGCAGGCAGCTCAAAAATGGCGGAATAGTCCGAGGTTCCGGGCGTGACGCGGCCTGGCTCACCCGACAGTGAGGTGATCCAGCTTCCCAGCTCTTCCCCAGTGTGGTCTCCTACATTGCCATTGCGGTGGCCGGCAAGATCCAGGGCTTCCAGCATGGCCGGAGACATCCGGCTGCTGGCGGAGGAAAGGGCGACGGCTTCAGCAAAAACGGCTTCCCAGCTGTGAGCTGGCGAGTCTGCGAAGCTGGCCTTCATGCAGGCGATAGCCTTGTCAGGAAAGACTGCCACCAGTGCCCGCAACAGGGCCTCCTCACGCTGGTGATAATCCACCCGCAACTGGGTTTTGGCCGCCTGGTCCCGGTTCATCAGCGTCTGCTTAAAGAGCATGGTGACGCTGAGAGTGAGCATGAGCGCGATGCCTGTGACCAGCGGCAGCGCAGCATAACCGGAAGTTCGTTTATGGATGGCCTGTTTCATCGTGCACCTCCGCAGTAGCTTATTTCCTCGCCATTAGGCCCGGTCAGGGTGGCCTCAAGGATGCCTCCATCCGCCCGGAAACTGGCGGCTTGCAGTCCCTGGCAGATCAGCCAGGAGGTGCTGCTCCCGTCTGCCTGCCGGGTATAAAAACGCAGGCTGGTGCCCGCAGCCTCCTCTTCCGCTGCAATGATGCGCTCCTCCGTGGTCTGTGCAGCCGTTTTGAAAAACAGCCTCACCGCCCCGCCATCCACCAGCCGCGGGGCCGCCCCCAGCCCGGCAGCCTCCAGGTTTTCATAGATGAAGTAATGGTCCGCCTGCTGAAAGATGCGGCCCAGGATGCTGCCGATCTTTGGTGCCTCCTGGATAAGAAAGGACTGGCGCTGGGCCATGGCCATGAAACTGAGGTGCTGCTGCAGCATCAGGATCAGAGCGCCGCTGAGCGTGATCATCAGGCCCATCGCTGTGGAAACTTCCAAAAGCGTGAACCCGTTGCGGCGCCGCGCGCCGGGAGCTGGAAGGGCGGATTTCATTGCACACGCAGGACCGACCGGCTTTTCGTGTATTGCTCATCACCAATGTTGTAGGCCAGGATGGAATGCAGACGCCAGACCGCCTGGGAAACCTCGCTCACCGGCGCGGCCTCCTGGGTGCGGAACCGTCTGATGACTCCCTGCACGGCGGTTCCGCCAGCCAGACGGCCCAGCGTCACCGTCTGCTCATCCACCACGACATCCTCCGAATCCAGGTTCGCGGCAGGCCAGGCGCTGGCCTCCCCGGTCACATCGGCAAAGGGCAGCCGGTTGGCCAGGGCGGTCTCACGGGTCAGGTAAGCATCCGTCAGCGTCTGCATCACCGTCCACTGGTTGCCAGAAATGGCCAGAAGTGAGGCCCGCATCAGCACCAGGGCCACCAGTGCAGTCAGGCCCATGGCCAGGGAAACCTCCACCAGGAGGCTCCCGCGCCGGGGGGCAGGCATCTGAAATGGCAGCTTCATGTCAGGGGTTGGCGGACACTTCCTTGGTGCTGATCTGACCGCGTGAACTGATGACGCGGTCCACCTCAAAGGTCACATGCGCAAGACGCTCAGCCGCCCGGCCAAAGAAGGGCGTACGGGTGATCACCTCCAGCGTGTAGATGCCGTCATCGGAGGCATAGTTGGAAAGGTCATCAATGGAGATGGACAGGTTCTGCGGCACATTGGTGGATTCCCCTGACAGATGAGGGTTGTAATAGGTTCCAAATCTGCGTTCCGTATTGCCCACCACCGTTCCCTCAGTTCCCAACACCTGGCCGCCCTGGTAATATTGTACATAGGTGTATGAGTCCGGATACAGATTCTCCAGGGTGATGACCACGGTGGGAATGCGGTCAATGAACACCTGGTTGTCAGCAATGTTACCGATGCTGGCTGCGGCCACCGGCCAGACTTCCACCTTAGGCTGGGCCAGAATCGTGTCAGGCACCATGAAAGAAGCATATCTCACGATGGTGAAACTTTGCTCGCCATTGCCCGCGCTCAGGGTTGGGGATGTGAGCTGGTGGTATAGAGGGCCAAGTGTATAGCTGCCGTTTTCCAGATTGGCATCTTCCATGAGATACTGGGGCTGATCCAGCAGGGAATAGGTTTGCGCATCCGCATTGCGCCCTTGCACAGCCAGATAAACAGAGCGCTCCGCCGTGCTTGTGCTTCCTTCCACCAGACCTTCGACTTCGATCTGCACCGTGAACGGGCGGTCTGCCCGCGTGCGCCTGACAAAATTGCCGCTGGACGGGTCTCCCCGGACATAGTCGTCCTCTGTGGCAATGGTGATGGCCACCTGGGGATTATAAGTCCCGATCAGTTCCGTATCCAGGAGGTAAATGTTGTTATCCCAGGCAGTGCCCCGGGCGAAAAGTTCATACAGCGAGCCGGTTTCATTCACCCTTACCGGTGCCGTGTAGGTGCCGCCGTTACCGACGATGGGCGTATCATAAATCTGGCCGGTCGCCAGGTCCGTCTGGCGCACCCAGGCCTCCGCCTCCTGCGCGGACAAGGAGGTGACAAGCAAGCTCGCGAGTAAAATCAGCTTCTTCATGTTCATTTTTCCTGAGAGGTGGAACCGGCAGGTGCTGCCTCCAAGATGGTGATGGGGCCGCCTTTATACACGGCCACCAGGAGGCGTGTGTCCTTGGCAATGCTTTGTAACAAGGTCCTGGCGGCACGGGCATCTCCCCGGGACATCTCCAACGTGACGTCCGTCCCCCCCAGCCAGGCCGAGTTTCTTTTCAAAAAATGGGGCCAGAGGGTAAACTTCCCCACTGGAGCGGCCGCCACCCGGTTCTGCAATGCAGGTGGCACATGCAAGATGGAGCCCACCGGTATCAGCGTGAACATTTCTCCGTCCGTGAGGATGATGGAGCGAGCCCACAGGGAGCTCTGAGTGGCGGGGGGGGCTCCCACAACGGGCTTGGCAGAGGCCTGCAACAGTGACTTTAGGCTGGGGGCCTTTTCAGCCTGCTCTCGCAGCTTTTCCTCCGTCACCACATCCCGCGCGCCGCCTGCGGCAGGCTGCCCCCATGCGAGACTGCCGACGGCAGCCATGCAGAGAGCTGTGATCAGCGCTCGCATTGAATGACTGGCGGCCAGAGATTTCATTTGCAGACGGCAGTGAGCGTGTAAAAGCGCGGATTATTCCCGGGTAACCGTCGCCGTACCTTCCGGGTTGGGGCTGTCCTCAAGGATCCAGTTGCCCGTGATAAAAGTGAGTGATCCTGTCGGGATGGGCGGGTCCTTTTGGTGCTCGCCCAGGATGTTGAAGATTCCGTTGGGTTTATGGGCATTGCCGCCTCCCTGCCAGGTGATGTCCACATTAAGCGGGGTCGTCGTGGCTTTCCACACCGCTGGTGGGGTAATCAAGAGAGTCTGCAACGGGGAGCTGTTATACTCCTGGATATTGCGGAAATAGAGATTCCCGGCCCTCTCGCCACTGCCGTTCCCCACTGTGACGGAGGCTTTGAGGTTAAACTGGCCTCCATTTCCGTTCGTTCCAGAGGAGCCTGGGGCACCGAGGGTGTCCCCTTTGGCTTCAATGCCGGAGAAAACAAACTTGTACGTGTTCGTGATCGTGTGATCAATTTTGAAGGGAACCTTGGTGGCAATCCGGGTGCCGGCAGTGATCCCCGGGGCTCCCAGCATAATGTCTGCATGAGCGGCCGACTGGATGAACCCGACAGTTAAAAAGATAAAGAAATGCTGATAAAGTTTCATATGATTACCAAATTTTGATTTTCCGACATTTTTTTAAATTTCGATAGGTCCCGGCTGAGCATTATCTCTCATAATTGAGATTTTGCAATGGCAATTATTGTTTATACGCATTAATTCTTTTTTCTTTGGAGCATGTTTCGATCCTTTTTGTGGTTTTTATCAATACTGCACAGCCAACAAGCTCGTAATATGATAAATGGCATAATCTTCATATAGAAAATTCGCGAGGCCCCCGGGGTAAACAGTGGTTGCCAGGGTTTTACAGTTGACGCAGGATTTCTAACAGCCCAGTCTGCAAATGTGCCGGTTCTGACGCGGACCGGAAATGGTTCATCATCAGGGCAAAGCTGAACTCTGCGCCAGATGTCCCCTTGACATAACCGGTGTAGGAACGCACCCCGGACATGGCACCACCTTTCCAGCGGACGGCTCCGTCCGCCGAGACCAGCAGGGATTCACGATAAAACTCTCCATGCGGCCCCTGACGCGCCAGATGCTGCAAGCGGGCGAGGTCGAGCGGCCGGATGAAATCCGCGCGGGCCAGGCCGCAGCCGTCCTCCATGCGCAGGCCTTCAAAAGCCAGGCCGCGTGCCAGCCAGTGGTCTCTCACCACTTCATCCGGCGGTTTTCCATCCGTCAGGCCTAACAAACGATACAGACATTCGGTTTCGTGGTTGTCCGAAGTGGCATGGATGCTGGTGATGATGTCAAGAAGCGGTGGGGATTCATGGGTATGCAGCACCTCCAGGGCTTCGGGGATGGCCCCGGAGGCCGAAGTCTCCGCAGCACCTTCCACAATAATGCCGGCATTCAACAGCAAGGCCCGCAGATGATGCGCTGCATACTGCTCAGGATCGGGTACGGCACCCGTCACGGCAAAGCCAGTCGAGCCCAGCGGCACGGTGCCGCGCAGATGAATGACACCCGTGCGCTCGCCGCCATAAATGACCACGCCATCCCCGGATTCGGCGCTGCCGGTGATCATTTCGTTGATCCATCGGATGCCTGGCACCTCTGGACTGGCACCGAGGAAGGCGGCCTTTGTACCCTCTTCATCCCCCGCGCGGAAGCGAGCGGTGAAACGGTTGTGATTCAAATTCAGGCCCGCCACGCCGCTGCCGTAGCCGTTGCCGATGTCGCCCCAGTTCCAGAAGTCATCGTAGAGTGAACCCTGCAGCAGGCGGCCATCACCGATGATGCGGCCCGTGATGCGCTGGAGCCCCTTTTCCAGCAGCAGGGCAACCCAGGCTTCCAAGTCTTCCAGCGAGAGGGTGGGATCGGCGCCGCCTTCGATGACCAGGTCTCCAGTCAGGATGCCATCAAGAATGGGAGCTGTTGATTTCAACAGGGTCTGAAGACGATGCTCCGGACCCCAGATCTCCAGGGCGGTGGCCGTGGTGACGGTTTTTAAAGTGGAGGCAGGAATGAAGGCCGTGCGGCTGTTCTGTTCAAAGACAACTTCCCCGTCTGCATCCAGGAGACAAAAGCCAATGGCCGTGCCGCTCAAGGCCGGATTCTGTGCCGCTTCTTCAAACAGGCGCACCAGCTCTGGATAAGGCGGCGGGACAACAAGAACAGGCGCATCCTGGCGGCCCAGCAGAAAGAGCAGGGCCGTTACCGCCGCTAACAAAAAGCATATCAGCGCATTCTTCACGGTGTGAGGATCATTTGTTTTGCTCCAACCAGTTCAAAACCACATCGGGGAAATCGGTGAACAGGCCGTCCACCTTCGCCTGGTTGAACAGCAGGTCCATTAGGTCGCCTGGAGAAGTGGCAAATTTCGGCAGTTCATCCGTGCGCAGGGTGTAGGGATGCACTTTCAACCCTGCGGCATGGGCGTCTTTGACCAGTGAAGTGATGTGGCGGTCTGTGCCGATGATGCTGCCTATGGCAGGGCCGATGCCGTCTGCCACCAGCTTTAGCTCCTTCAGCCCCTCAGGAGACCGCAGATAGGCGAAGTCCGTTCCGTCGCTGCCTTTCGCACCGGCGCCCATGAGCATGATGAGCCTGCCTTTCCAGCCAAGCTCCTGACGGATGCGCTTCACTTCTTCATACTCAAAGCACTGCACGTAACACGCATCCTCCCTGCCCTTGTAGCCATACTTTTCCAGGATGGGCAGGACAATGCGGCTGATGTCATGGCCTTCTTTGCGATGCCAGGCGGGCTGCTTGATCTCCGGATAAATGCCCGCCTGCCGGCCGGTGCTCTGGTTCAGCCCCTGAATGAGCTGAAGCTCCTCCTCCAGCGTGGGGATCTGAAACGTGGAGCGGTTCAGCGGAAAGCGTTGAGGGAAAACTTGGAGCCCGGTTTTCGCATTGAAGCGCTCCGTCACACGAAGCTGCTTCAGCTCTGCCAGCGTGAAATCCAGCGCGTAAAACCGCCCGTCCTCGCGTTGCCTGCCAGGGAAACGGGTGGCCACATCGCTGATGGTGTCCACATGGATGTCATGCAGGACCACGGGCACATCGTCCTTGGTCAGCACCACATCCTGCTCGATGGAAGGCGCACCCATCGCATGGGCCATGGCCTTGGCCTCCAGCGTGTGCTCCGGCAGGTAGCCGCTGGCCCCGCGATGGGCAATGACGAGAGGGGAGGGTTCTTGGGCCATCAGGGGGAGAGTTGTTGCCAATACGAGGAGGTATCTCATGCGTGGAATGGACGCACCTTAGCGGTCATCTGGAAGGCTGTCGAGGCTGCTGAAGTGCCTTGCACTTTTGCATGCATGATTGGATGACTGGAGCTTCATGATTTCTGAAATCCAGCCGCCGCCCACTTATCAGGTCCATCGTATCGGTCACCCTGGCTTTGAGTGGAATCACGTTGTCCAAATCACAGATTTCACGTTTCCCTGGGAAACCACACCAGCGCCTCAAACCTGCTTTCGTGCTGCATGGAATGAGGAGAATCTCATCTTCCGTTTTGACTGTGTGGACGAAGATCTGGTGCTCGGCGAGGGCGAAACTTTAAAGGATCGTGTGCTCGGTTCCGACCGGGTGGAAATATTCTTCGCACCCGATCTCAGCCTGAACCCTTACTACGCCTTTGAAATCAGTCCGCATGGAGAAGTCCTGGCCTACCGTGCCCGGCATTACCGGCAGTATGACTGGGAATGGACCTGCCCTGAGCTGGTGGTCGAAGCGAAAATTGACGGCAAGGATTACCAGGTGCAGGGGACGCTGCCGATGGCCGTTTTACGCGACCTGGACATCCTCAAGCCCGGAGCCACCGAGTTTTTCGCCGGCGTCTTCCGTGCCGAGTTTTCCCACAAACCGGATGGCGGTATTCACTCCGGCTGGATGCCATGGGTGAACCCACAGACCGAACGACCGGACTTCCATGTCCCGTCGGCGTTCGGTGTTTTTGAACTGTTGGGCTGAAAACTGGCCTGCGGCATCACTTCTTCAGCTTCGCATCTAGCTCATCCAGCTTGAAGCGCACGCTCACCACATAGGCCAATTCACCCTCGGTCCAGTGGCCGTAGGTGGTGGTCACAAAGGTACCATCTGGCAGAAGCTCCACGCCAGGATAGGTGCAGTCCGCACCTTTGGTATTGTCCATGATGCGCACGCGATAATGCCCTTCGCTGCCTTTGACGATGTCCTCATACTTGCCAACCCAGCCCACCCAGTCTCCCTTCGTCGGACTCACATGCGTGGTGTCGCGGAAGGTGATGAAGAGCCGTCCGTCGGGTCCGTATTTGGCCACATGGCGGTCACCGGTGAGGGCGGCTGGCAGCTCTCGTGGCTCCGTCCAGGTCAGCCCTTCGTCATCGGAAAAAATGACGTAGGAATTGTACTTCCGTGAGTTTTCCCGCAGCAGCACGGCGATCTGTTTGCCATCCGGTGAGCGCAGCACGCCGGGCTCGCAGAGGCTGGCATCTGGCAGCATGGCAATAGGAGCCGGCACACTCCAGGTCAGACCACCATCGGTGGAAAGGCAGGTGTAAACCCAAAAACGCCAGGGCTTGGCAGTGGAGGAAGTGTGGTCGCTGTGCGGAGATTTGACGCGATATTTCTCCACCTCACCCCCCCGGATGAACCGGCCGTCATCATGAAAAAAGGCCAGGTAATGCCCCGGCTTGTCCAGGCCGATGACGGTGGACATGGTCACCACGCCGCCAAAGTCACCGATGGGTTTCAGCTCTCCCCAGGTCGCGCCATCGTCCTCCGTCACCGCCATGCGGATGGGATACAGGCCGCTGAACATGATGATGCGTTTTTTGCCTGCGGCATCCACCACACGATGCAGGGTCGGCACTTCCAGGGAGGTCTCCCAGGACTTCGGTGTGGGGAGCCTTTCGCTCCAGGTCAGGCCGGCATCGTTGCTGCGTTTATAGACGATGGCTCCGCGTCCGTGGCCCTTCGGATAGACGATGAGCATCGTCTTGTTATCCTCCAGCAGCAGGGTTGTGGGATGCCCCAGATACTGTCCGGCCTCGCGGTCCACGATGACCTGCCGCTCCTTCTCCCCGCTGATGTCCACGATGGGAATCGTGTACCCAGGCTTCATCTTGGTTTTCAGGTTCTTCGTCGGCGTCGGGGGTAGGTTCGTGTCCTTCTTCTGCAAAGCGGTCTGCTGGGCGCTTCCCCACGCGGTGGAGAGGCAGAGGATGGAGACAACAAGGAGTGGTCGGTGATGCATGGCGGAGAACCTACGCCTCATCCCGACCTACCTTATCAGGGCCCTGCATTTCCGTATCAGTTACGCTGGAGCCCGGCAGGCAGTTCCTTCAGCCTCTCCACCTCCGTGATCTCATGGAAGAACCACGGTTTGCCACTGGCCTTTTTATAAATGACCGTCTTGCTCGCATACTTGAAGCCGTCGTGCTCTTTCCAGTCGCTGAAGAGGTAATAGTCCCCACGCCAGCCGATGCGGCTCAGGAGCTTCGTTTCTTTGTCAAAATACAGATCCATGGCCGGATCAATGGTGCCGCTGACACTGAGGCCAAAGAGCGGCGGCCCTTCGTGCGTGAAGTCGGGAATGATTTCCACCTTCGTCGCTGGATCCACCAGCACGCCCAGGGTCCAGGCCCAGACATCGAATTTGGCCGGTTCATCCGCCCGCTCCTTTTTACCCAGCCACCAGTATTTGGGCGGTTCCAGGACGGACTCGCGAACGGTGGCCTTCTTTCCTTCATCCGGAGTCTGGTTCGCGCCGAAGTGAAAGGTCTCTTTGATGCGAAAGAGGGTGAGCAGCTTTTCTTTGCCACCCGCAGCGGCCAGCACTTGGTCAATCAGGGGCTGCACCGCAGGGTCCGCTGGCGTCGTTTGTCCCTGGCTAGAAAGGGCGCTCAACAAAAAGAGCAGGGTGCAGAGGGTGCGTAAAAACATGGTGATGCAGCGTGGAGAGATCTTTCGCGCAGCCATAAACGCCATTGAAGGCTGGCTTCCTGCATGCGCAGCGATGCGATAAAACCGTTCAGCGGAAATTCCAGCTCCGCCCTTGAATCTCCCCGCATCGCCAGCCATCTCTAGGGGACTATGCGTATCCTTTCCGGCCTCCAACCCAGCGGGCGTCTCCACATCGGCAATTATTTTGGCATGATGGAGGCGGCGCTGAAGCTGCAACATGAAGGTGAGGCGTTCTACTTCATCGCCGACTACCACTCCCTGACCAGCATCCACGACGGCAAAGCCCTGCGCAGCAATGTGCGGGATCTGGCCATTGATTTTCTGGCCTGCGGGCTGGACCCGGAGAAGTGCGTCTTCTTCCGCCAAAGCGACGTGCCGGAGCATACGGAGCTCTCCTGGATCCTGAGCACCGTCACTCCCATGGGTCTGCTGGAGCGCTGCCATAGTTATAAAGACAAGGTGGCCAATGGCATCAGCGCCAGCCACGGCCTCTTTGCCTACCCTGTCCTCATGGCGGCGGACATCCTCATTTATGATGCGGATGTCGTCCCCGTGGGCCGCGATCAGAAGCAGCATGTCGAAGTCACCCGCGACATCGCCATCAAGATGAACGAGACCTTCGGCCAGGGCCTCTTAAGGCTGCCGAATCCCCGCATCCGCGAAGAAACCGCCGTGGTGCTCGGCACGGATGGCCGCAAGATGAGCAAGAGTTATGGCAACACCATCCAACTCTTCGAAGAACCGGCCAAGCTCAAAAAAGCCATCATGAGCATCCCGACAGATTCCACCCCGGTGGAATCTCCCAAGCCGGTGGAAGGCAGCAGCATCCTGGCACTTTATCAACTTGTCGCCTCCCCGGCGGATTACGAGGCGATGGTGGCTGATTTCCAGGCAGGCGGCAAAGGTTACGGCGACTTCAAGAAACGCCTCCTTCAAGGTATCACAGACTATTTTGCGCCCTTCCGCGAAAAGCGTGCCGAGCTTGAGTCAAACCCGGAATATGTGAACAAAGTCCTCGCCGAAGGTGCTGATAAAGCCCGCGCCGTCGCCCGCAAAACGCTGGAGCGCGTGCGCCAGGCGGTGGGCCTTGGAGATTAATCTGACCTGCCCTGATGAATCCCAACGGCTACGAACTCCTCGACAGCGGCAACTTTCAAAAGCTGGAACGCTTTGGCGAGGTGGTGCTATCCCGCCCCTGTGCCCAGGCTGTGTGGCGGCAGACGCTGCCACCCAGCACTTGGCAAAAGGCCACCGCCAGCTTCTTCCGCGATGGCGGTAACCAATGGCGTGGGCGTGACCGCCTGCCGGCCACCTGGGAAATTGGTGTGGACGGCACCCGCTTCCAGCTCAGCAGCACGGACTTTGGCCACCTTGGCATCTTCCCGGAGCAGCGGGACCAGTGGAAACGCATCCGCGAATCCTGCGCGGACTATCGCAAAAAACACAGCCGTGCTCCGCGTGTGCTGAACCTCTTTGCCTACTCCGGTGGCAGCACTCTGGCTGCCGCCCATAGTGGAGCGGAGGTCTGCCATGTGGATGCTTCCAAAGGCATGGTGGACTGGGCGCGCAAGAACGCCATGCTGAACAGCCTGGATGACAAACCCATCCGCTGGATCGTGGACGACGTCACCAAATTCCTGGAGCGCGAGCACCGCCGTGAGAAGTTTTATGACCTCATCATCCTGGACCCGCCCAGCTATGGGCGCGGGGCCAAAGGGGAGATCTTCAAGATTGAAAACGACCTGCCACCGCTGCTCTCCCTCATTGGCAAACTGATGTCTGACCAGCCTCTGGGCGTGCTGCTTTCCTGCCACACGCCGGAGCTCACCCCTCTCTCATTGCATCATTTGTTAGTCCAGCAGTTCGGCCAGTCAGGCGGAACTCTGGAGCAGGGGGAGATGCAGCTTCGTGGTGCGGCGGATGTCCTGCCCGTGCCCAGCGGCAGCTTCTGCTGGTGGCTGAAATGACCTGCTCCCATGCCCGTCATCACCTCCAGTTACCAGGCGCCCCGTTTCCTGCGTAACGGTCACGTGCAGACCGTGCTGCCCACCTTCCTGCCACGTGCGCGACCGCCGCAGGCCAGACATGAGCGGCTGGAGCTGGAGGACGGAGATTTCCTGGAACTGCGCTGGTATCAAGCTGGCCACAAACGCCTGGCCATCCTCTCCCATGGTCTGGAAGGCTCCACCGATGCCATCTACATCCGCAGCATGAGCGCCGCCCTGCTGCTGGCAGGATGGAATGTGCTGGCCTGGAATTTTCGCGGCTGCGGCGGCACGGAAAACCGCCTCCCGCGCTCCTATCACAGTGGGGAATCAGGCGACCTGCGCAGCATCATTGGTTACGCCGCCGATGACTATGAGCAGGTGGCCCTCGTCGGTTTTAGCCTGGGCGGAAATATTACCCTCAAATGCCTTGGCGAGCAGGCCGCACATCCGCACATCGTCGCGGCTGCCGCTGTCTCCTCGCCGGTGGACCTGGCCTCCAGCGCCCGCGTTTTGGATGAACTGCCTGGCAACCGCCTTTACCTGAAACGCTTCCTGAATACCCTCATCATCAAGATTGAGGCCAAGGCCCGCCTGTTCCCGGACAGCTTCGATATCCAGGGCATCCGCGCTATTCATACCATCAAGGAATTCGACGACCGTTTCACCGCCCCCATGCATGGCTTTCGCGATGCCGATGACTACTGGGAGCGGGCCAGTTCCCTGCCCCACCTGGGCAAAGTTGAAGTTCCCACGCTGCTGCTGAATGCGCTGAATGATCCCCTGCTGACTACGCCTTCCTTTCCAGAAGAGCTGGCAGCCCAAAGTCCGCATCTGCACCTGGAAATGCCGGCTTACGGCGGCCATGTCGGCTTCCTGGACCACCGTCTGCGCGGCTGGCATGAGCGCCGCGTGGTGGAGTTCATCGGCGCTTGCGCCGGTGACTGAAGAAAACGAGGGCAAAGAACACCAGCAGGACGCTGATGACTATGATCAGCACGACCTTTCCCAGATCTGGATACACACGCCTGACGGTGACTTCCGAGATCGTATAGGCTTCCACCTCCCTTTCCTCTTCCACCACGGGTGCGGCAGTGAATTTAAACGGACGGCTCGTCTCCCCAGGAAAAATCACCTGGGGTTTGCGTTCTTCATTGCCTTCCTCCCCGTTGATCAATATGAGGCTGACATTGGCCTTCCTGCCGAAGACAACTTTGAAACTGTCCGCACCGGCGGGCACCTGGGACTTGGCCGTGGCCAGCAGATGCGTTTCCGTTGTGTCCGGTTTCACCGCTTCATAGGTGGCCCCGTCCAGCGCGACAAAGTCACAGGGCGGCATCGGCACAGGTTCATCATTGAATGTCAGGCCCACATTCGCCTTCAGATACTCCGTGGCCTTTTCATACGTGGCCTTCTTTTCCTCCGGCGACTGGTTTAAATACCAGTCCGCCGACACCGGTGGCAGCGAGGTCGGCTGATCACTCAGAAACACCCTCGGATCCAGGTTCATCTTCAGCGTGAACCCATGATCCTTCGCAAAATCCACCTCAATCGTCATGTTCGGCACGACATGCGCCTGAGCCTGAAAAATCAGGGCAAGAAAAAAAACGGCCAGCCAGTGAAAACAACTCATGTAGCCGACCTATCAAACGCAAGACAGCGTCCGTCAAACTGCGCCATTGCCCGTTAATCGAAGTTCAGGGTTACTCCTATGCCATCCGGTCTGAA